>CAMDOY010000142.1 GCA_945903655.1 Rhizobium sp. Q54
GCCCCCGGCTCCCAGGCCACCCTCGACGCGCAAGCAGACCCCGCGGCGCCCGCTGCGGATAGCGGCCAATCCATGCCCGCCGCGCTGGCCGCCGCCCGCGCCAACGAGGCCCGCGCCCAGAAGGTCGACCGCGCGGCCTATACGACCATCGACACCATGGCCGCCCTCGACGCGGTCATCGCCGCCGCCCATGAGGCGGGCGTGGTGGCGGTGGACACAGAGACCTCCTCCCTCGATCCGCTCACCACCGACCTCGTCGGCGTCTCGCTTTCCTATGCGCCTGGCCAGGGCTGCTACATTCCGCTCGGCCACAAGACCGATGGCGCGGGGGATCTGTTTGGCGGGGATGCGCTGGCGCCCGGCCAATTGCCCATGGACGCGGTGCTTGAGCGTCTGCGGCCATTGCTCGAAGCGCGCGGCGTGCTCAAAATCGCCCAGAACGCCAAATTCGACTGGACCGTGTTCAGCCAGCATGGCGTGGAAATGGCGCCGCTCGATGACACCATGCTCATGTCCTATGTGCTGGACGCCGGGCGCAACGGCCATGGCATGGACGAACTCTCCGAGCTGCATCTGGGCCACAAGACCATTCCCTTCGGCGATGTGGCCGGACGCGGCAAGACCTTCGTCGGCTTCGCCCGCGTGCCCATCGACAAGGCCACCGAATATGCCGCCGAGGACGCTGACGTGACCCTGCGTCTGTGGCGTGTGCTGAAGCCCCGCCTCGCCGCCGAACATATGAACACTGTCTATGAAGCGCTCGAGCGGCCCATGCCCGAGGTGCTGGCGCGCATGGAGGGACGCGGCATCGCCATCGACCGCCAGATCCTCTCGCGCCTGTCGGGGGATTTCGCGCAATCCATGGCCCGCTATGAAGCGGAGATCTATGAGCTCGCGGGCGAGAGCTTCAACCTTGGTTCGCCCAAGCAGCTCGGCGACATTCTCTTCGGCAAGATGGGCCTGCCCGGCGGAAAGAAAACCGCAACCGGCGCCTGGTCGACCTCCGCCAGCGTGCTCGATGAACTCGCCGAACAGGGCAATACGCTCGCCGCGCGCATTCTCGACTGGCGCCAATTGCAGAAGCTGAAATCGACCTACACCGACGCCCTGCCGGGCCATGTGAATGCGCGCACCAAGCGCGTGCACACCAGCTTCTCGCTGGCGGCCACCACCACCGGGCGTCTCTCCTCGTCAGAGCCCAATCTGCAGAACATTCCCGTGCGCAACGAAGAGGGCCGCAAGATCCGCACCGCCTTCGTGGCGACGCCGGGCAACAAACTTATTTCGGCGGATTATTCGCAGATCGAACTGCGCATTCTCGCCCATATCGCCGACATCCCCCAGCTGCGCCGCGCCTTCGACGAGGGCCTCGACATTCACGCGATGACCGCGTCAGAAATGTTCGGCGTGCCCGTAAAGGACATGCCCTCCGAGGTGCGGCGCCGCGCCAAGGCCATCAACTTCGGCATCATCTACGGCATTTCCGCCTTTGGCCTCGCCAATCAGCTGGGCATTCCGCGCGAAGAGGCCGGCGCCTATATCAAGCGCTATTTCGAACGCTTCCCGGGCATCAAGGATTACATGGAGGCGACGAAGAAGGCCTGCCGCGAGAATGGCTATGTGACCACGATTTTCGGCCGCAAATGCCACTATCCCCGCATCACCGCCTCGAACCCCTCAGAGCGCGCCTTCAACGAGCGCGCAGCGATCAATGCGCCGATCCAGGGCTCCGCCTCCGACATCATCCGCCGCGCCATGATCCGCATGGACGAAGCGCTCATGCGCGCGCGCCTGAATGCGCGGATGCTGTTGCAGGTGCATGACGAATTGGTCTTTGAAGCGCCCGAGGCCGAGGTGGAGGCCACCATCGCGCTGGTGCGCAAGATCATGATCGACGCGCCCCACCCCGCCCTGCAATTACAGGTGCCGCTGCAAGTGGATGCGCGGGCGGCGGGGAATTGGGACGAGGCGCATTGAGCCTCTTGTTTAGCGCAGCGTGGCGAATGCCGCCTGCGCGACCTCTTGCGTGAGCGCCTCGATGCGCGGCCCTTCCGTCCAGATCAGAAAGGCCTGCACCTCGCGGTCCGGATACAGCTGCTGGATCGCCGCGCGATAGAGCGCCAGCTGCGCCGCATAGCTCGCAGGCATGGCGCCGGAGGGGGGCGTTCCCGTCTTGAAGTCGGCGATCAGAACCTGCGTGTCCGTCTCCGCGAGGCGGTCGATCTGGCCGACGATTTCGCGCGCGCGCCCATTCACTTCAATGCTGCCAGCCAGCGAGACTTCGGCACGCGAGCCCGGCCCGAAAAGCGCAGCAAGGCGCGCATCGCCCAGCACCGCCAGAGCCTGCTGCGCAATGCTTTCCTGCACATCGGCGGGCAAGCGCGAGCCGCGCCGCGTCACGTAAGTTTGCGCCGCTGTCTCACGCGCATCAGGCGCGGCGTCGGCGAGATGTTGCAGCAGTTCATGCACCATGCGGCCCGCCTGCATGGCGTGGGCGCGCAGGGTCTGCGCGGCTTCGCTGAGCGCGAAGTGGTCCGCCGCAGCGAGTGCGGATGAAGGCCGCAGGGGCTGCGCGGGCATGGGGTCCGCAGGGGCGGGTAAGTTCAGCCATAGGGGGCTTGGCGTGGGCGTTGGCGCACTCGCTTCAATCGGCGGCGCCTCATTCAGCGAACCACCTTCAACGCAACGCAGAACGGTTTCGGTTTCCTGATCCCAGAAGGCGGGAACATCCTGCATGCGGTCCTGCATGCATTTCTTCACCATCTCATACCAGCAATCGGAATCTGGCCCGCGCGAACCGTGGAAGCCCATGATGTAGAGCCGCTCTTCCGCGCGGGTCAGCGCCACATAGAGCAGGCGGCGATATTCCTCCGCATTGTCGTCGCGTGCGCGGGTGCGTTGCGGGGCGATGGGGCCGCAATCGGCCTCCGCGCGCGGGCTCCAGGCGAGCAGGGGCGCGTGCTCGTCGCCAAGCTCGAAAATCTTCGGATCAAAGCGCGAGCCCGGCGTCGAACAGGTGTCGGGCAAAAGCACGATCTTGCCTTCGAGTCCCTTGGCCGCATGCACGGTCAACACGCGCACGCATTGCCCCGCCGCCTCCATGTCGCGCTTGATGCTGATGTCCTGCAACTCATGCAGAAAGGCTTGCAGGGATGGGGTTTCGCGTTGCTCGTGGTCGAGGGCGAGCTTGACGAATTCATCCATGGCGTCGCGCGATTCCGGCCCCAGCCTTTGCTGAATGAGCCGCCGTCCGCCCTCCGCGCCCAGCAGATGCGCATAGAAGCGGAAGGGCCCATCGGCGCGGGCGCGCAGGCGCCAGCTTTCGATGCGTGCGAAGGCTGTCTTATGCGCGGGCTTTTCGGAAGCTCCCAGCGCTTCATAAAGGCCGCCCTTGCGCTCGGGCGCGATCTCCATGAGGTCTTTGTCGCAGAGACCCAGCAGGGGCGATTTCAGCACGCAGGCCAGCGCCAGATCATCCTGCGGCAGCAGCGCCGCGCGCCCCGCCGCCACCAGATCCATCACCGCGATGTTCTGCAGCAGTTGCAGGCGGTCGGCACCCGCCACGGGCACGCCCTTTTCTTTCAAGGCGCGGATCACCGCGTCGAAGAAGGCGTTGCGGCGGCGCACGAGAATCATCACATCACCCGCGCGGATGGGGCGGCCAAGACCGTTCTCGTCGCAGACGCGCTCAGGCGAATCCGCCCGCAGCCAGCCCGCAATCAGATCGCCGATGCGCCGCGCCAGAATGGCCGGGGGATCATGCTTGTCCTGCAAGTCGACCGGTAATTTCCAGTCGCGTTCCTCAGTGGTGTCGCGCGCGCCCACCAGCGGCCAGATCTCAACCACGCTGGGCAAGTCGCTTTTCAGCGCGCTATGTGCGGTGTTGACGTCGTCGCCATACACAAGCCCGCGCCGGTTGCCCGCATCAGCGAAGACCGCGTCCACGCAGGCGAGAATACCCGGCGCGGAGCGGAAGGAAAGTTGTAGCGGCACGCTGGCGAAATCGAGTTCGGCTTCGCGCGCCCGCGTTTCGAACTTGCGGCGCATCTTGTCGAATTGATCGGGCTGGGCGCCCTGGAAGGAATAGATGGACTGCTTCTCGTCGCCCACCGCGAAGAAGGTGCGCGTGAGGCTGCGCTGTCCCTCGCCAGCCATGAATTCTTCCGCCAAAGCGCGCAGAATGTCCCATTGGCCGGGCGAAGTGTCCTGCGCCTCATCCACGAGAATATGGTCGATGCCGGAGTCGAGTTTATACAGAACCCAGCTTGCGGCGGCGCCCGCCAGCAGGCGGCGGGTAATCTCGATGAGATCGTCGAAATCGAGCAGCGCGCGTGCATTCTTCATGGCGGCATAGCTGCGCAGGATTTGCGCTGCGATGCGCAGGAGCGCGGCGGAACGTTCGAGGCACTCCACCGATTTCAGCAATTCGCGCGCGGCGCAGATGCGCAATTGTTCGGTGACGAGCGCATCCCTGAGGCCGGGGTCGGACTTGTCGAGACCCGCCGTGGTGAGCTTGGCGCGGGGCGTGTTCTTGTCGGTGAGGAACACCTTTTCATAGGCCTCGCGCCGGGCCTTGCCAGAGGCGCCCATGGCCTTGCGCAGGCGCTCCGCAGCGCCCTTGTCATTCGCCGTTCCCTGATCCAGTCGCGCCGCATAATCCAGCCAGTTCGCAGGCGGCAATCCGCCTTCGGTGATGTCAGCTTCAAGCTCGGCGGCGTTGCGGTTTGTCTTGATGTCGAGGGCGCTGCGCAAGGTGCCTTCATAGCGCGCGAGGTCGCCGCCCACGGCTTCGATGCCGCGCATGAGCTTGTCGCGCTTGGCGAGCACGGCTTCCAGCAATTCATCGAAATCGGCGGCGCTGGTTTGTCCGCTGATCTTGGCCAGCGCGGCGCCCAGCGGGGCCGCTTCATCCTCCAAAGCCAGCGCCAGCGCCTTGTCGCGGGCCTCCTTCAGAAGTTCGGCGCGCTCGACATCTTCAATGACGCGGAAATGGGAGGCGACGTTTGCTTCAAAAGGAAAGAGATGCAGCAGTCTTTCGCAGAAGGCGTGGATGGTCTGGATCTTCAACCCGCCGGGCGTCTCCACCGTGCGCGCGAAAAGGCGGCGCGCGAAGGCGAGATCCGTCAGCGCGAAAGGCGCGCCGGTCTTGCGGATTTCGCTTTCCAGCGCGTCGTCGTTGAGCGTGGTCCATTTCGACAGGGTGTCGAAGACGCGCAGCGACATGTTCGCCGCCGCAGCCTTGGTGAAGGTGAGGCAGAGAATTTTTGACGGCGGCGTGCCCGCCAGCAGCAGGCGGATCACGCGCTGGGTCAGCACATGGGTCTTGCCCGAACCGGCATTGGCGGAGACCCAGGCTGTGACGCCGGGGTCGGCGGCGCGGGTTTGCGCGGCGAGGGTGTAGGGTGGAATTGCATGTCGCAAAGCCATTATTCGCCCCCTTCGCCGCCAGCCGCCCATTCCTTGACGCGCGCAAGGTGATCATAGGCGCCATAGGCGTTGACGAATTGCGGATAGGGCCGGGGCACATAGGCTGTCGTCTCGTCGCGGAACTGGGAGAGCAGCTTGTGCAATTCTGCGAATTGCTGCTCCACGAGATCCTCGAAGGTGTCGCCCTTATCGCTCTTCACGACGGTCTGCTCCACGCCCGAGGCGCCGCCGATCTTCACATAGAGCGCCTGATCCACTTTCTTCGCGCGCACCTTTTCAAAAGCGCAGCGCGCGATCATGGCGGCTTCCAGCGTAAGCTGCGGCGAGAAGCCCGCCTTCACCTCCTTCTGCGAGGGCACGCGCCCGCTCTTGTAATCGACCACGATCAGCGATCCATCCTTGCGATGTTCGATGCGGTCGGCGACGCCCGAAAGGGTGAAGATGGAGCCATCTTCGAGGGTCAGCGCCAGCTTGCCATATTGCTCGGTGTCGATGGCGGCGATGTCGTCGCGGCGGGTGTTTTCCCAATGGACGAATTGTCTCATCGCGAATTCATGGCGCGGCCAGGTGAAGGCGCGGAAGGCGGCGTTGCGCATGAGTTCGGCGAAGGCCGCGCGCGCGCGCTCGATCAATTCTGCCTCGGCGCCGGGCACAAGGCGACCTTTGGGATGGTCTTCCACGAAGCTTGAGAGCACGTCATGCAGCAACACGCCCGAAAGCCGCGCGCCCATCTCCGCGCCGATGGGCTCCAGGGGCTTCAGTTGCAGAATGCGCTCGGCATAGATGGAATAGGGATCCCGCCGCAGGGTCTCGATGCGCGTCACGCTTAATGCTGTCGGGCGCAGCGCCAGTTTCGGCATGGGCTTGGGGCGCTTGGCCCGCTCGCCCTCTTCATGGTCGCCATCGATGAGCCGCGCTAAAGCGAGCGCTCGCTCGCCCCGCGCCTTGCATTCACTCCACTGCATCGCGCCCGCCAGCGCCGCGAGTCTCTGCAAAAAGCGCGAGGGCACGGTGGGCGAGCCGCCCCGCTTTTGCGCGCGGGTGATGACCACCTCCGGCGCCCCCATGGCCTGGGCGAAATCATGGGCGGTCTGGCCGATGCGCCGCTCAGGCGAGGACAGGCCGAGCTCGGCCCGCATGGGCCGGTTGAGAAAGGCGTCGGCGTTGGATTGGGGCGGCCAGACGGTCTCGTCGAGCCCGCCCAGAAGGGCGAGATCGCTGGGCATGAGGCGCGCTTCCAGCAAGCCGAGGATCTTCAGGCGAGGGTGGGAGCGCATGGGCCCGCGCACGGCCAGCTCCGCGCCAATGTCGGCGAAGAGCAGGCCATAGCTTTCCAGATCCACCGGCAGATGGGCGCCGGAGTCGCTTAGTTCGTCGAGCAATTCCTGCAGGGTCTCGATGGCGGGCGAGAATTGTTCGGCGCCGCGCAGGGCGCCTTGCAGGGCCTGTTGATGGGCGCTGGCGTAGGCGGCCAGCGGCTTGTCGGCGCCAAGCCCGCGTAGGGGCGCCAGCAGGGCCTCGATATCCATAAGCAGCGCCTCGATGGCCCGCCAGTCGTCCTCGCTCACGCGCTGGGCGGCGGGGTGGCCGTCGCGGGTTGTTGCGAGTTTACGCGCGGTCTCCACGAGTTCAGGCACGCCTGCATCATCGGGCAGCACCGCCCGCAGCAGGGCCACGTCGATCAGCCGCGCCAGCCGCTCGATGTCAGGCGCTTCACGCCCGAGGCGACACAGGGGATGGGTGAGCATGGCCAGCAGGGCGATGGAGGGCTTGTCCTCCAGCGCGCAGGCCAGCAGCAGATTGGCGAAGGCGCCCTCGGGGGTCGCGCCCAGCCGTTCGCCGCCGGAATCGTCCACATGAATGTCCCAGCGCGCCAGCTCCGCCCGCACCCGCGCCGCCAAAGCCCGGTCGGGGGTGATGAGCGCGGCGGTCTTGGCGGGGGTCTCCAGCGCCTCGCGCATGAGGAGCGCGATGGCCAGCGCCTCCTCCCGATCATCGGCGGCTTCGATGAGGGTCACGCCTTCCAGCGCCAGCGGCACACCGCCGGGCGTCATGCGCTCATGGAAGGTGCGCCAGGCGTCGGTGGTGTCGGCGGGGCGCAGGGCCTCGCTGAGCAGCCTGCGCCGCGCCTGCAGGGGCGCGTCGGGCACGCCGATTTCGATCACGTCCTCGCGGGTCGCGCCGATGGTTTCCAGCAGCTTGTGAAGGGTCATCTGCGGATGGCCCGCGCTGGCCTCCATGCGGCGGGTCGCATCGCCGGGCAGCAGCGCCCAGGTCTCGTCATCCAGCCAGGTGTCGAGGCCGGGCAGCACCACGGCGCCCATGGGCGCGCGGGCGAGCGCGGCCAGCAGGCGGGCGGTGGAGCTGTTGGTGCCGGTGGAGCCTATGGCCACCACGGGCTCGTCGGCCCGCGCCGCCAGCCGTGCGATTTCGCCATCAATCAGGCGGATCTGCCGCTCGGCCCGGTCCATGCGCTCGATCTCGCGCAGATGTTGCGGCCAGATCGTGGTGGCGATGCGCAGGAACTTGAGGGTCAGCTCCCAGTAACGGTCGAATTCCTTGGGCGCGATGGTCTCGAGCTTCGTCCAGTCCACGCCCTCGATGGTCATCTCGTCCATGAGGCCCGCCAGATCGCCCGCGAGGCGCCATGCATGGGCGGGGCCGGGCGCGATCAGGGGCGCTGCGCCAGCAGCGTCGCGCTCGGCGCCGCGCAGGCTGGTGGCCCAGGTGAGGATCAGCCGCGCCAGATCAAGGCGGCGCTGCATCTCGCCGATGGCCTCGGGCAGGTCGCCGAGCGCATGGGCTGATTTCGCCTCCTCGAACATGAGGGAGGTCTCGATGGCGTCGATCTGGCCCAGCGGCACGATGCGCGGCAGCAGGGTCACGGGCTTGGCGGTGAGGCGCGAGAACTCCAGCGCCAGCGCGCGGGCGGCGCGGCGAGTGGGCACATAGATGGTCGCGCCCGACAGGCGCAGCGGGCCCACATGGGCGCCAAAGCCCGGCACGATCTCGCCATTCAGGAAGGCCTTGGCGAAGGTCGCGAGCCAGGGAACGCCCGGGGGGATCGAATAGAGGCGCGGGGCCGTGGTGAGGGAGGCCACGGTCAGCGCACCGAAAGGTCGATGGCGGCCTCCGCCTCCCCGATGGCCTCGGGCGTGCCCACATGCAGCCACAGGCCATCGA
>CAMDOY010000143.1 GCA_945903655.1 Rhizobium sp. Q54
AGGGTAAAACACGCTTAATTTCAGATGGTTAGCGCCGATCAGGCCCGCTTCGCCTCTTCCATGATCCGCCAGATCCTCTCCGGCGTCGCGGGCATTTCCACATGCCTGACGCCCATATGCGACAGCGCGTCCACCAGCGCGTTGGCCACCGCAGGCAACGCGCCCACGCAGCCCGCTTCGCCCGCGCCCTTGACGCCCAGAATGTTCGTCTTGGTGGGCACCGGGCTCGACTTGATGTCGATATGCGGGAAGATCTCCGCATGGGGCATGGCGTAGTCCATGAAGGACCCCGTCAGCGTCTGCCCGCTCTGGGGATCGAAGCGGATCTCCTCCATCAGCATCTGCCCCACGCCCTGAGAGATGCCGCCGATGATCTGCCCCTTGAGCAACAGAGGGTTGAGCACATTGCCCACATCGTCCACCACCACATAGCGGTCCATCTCCACTTGGCCCGTGTCCTCGTCGATCTCGAGTTCGACGATGTGGCAGCCGTTGGGATAGTTCTGCTTGGTGGTGTGATAGGCGGCGGTGGCGTTGAGGCCGAGCTCCATGCCCTGCGGCAGGTTCTTGGGGCTCATGGCCGCGCGCGCCACGTCCTTCATGGTGAGGGTGCGGTTGGTCTGGCGGGCGGTGAAGACGCCCTCCGCATAATCCACCTCATCGACGCCCATCATGTGGGCCGCGATCTTCTTCGCCTTGTCGACGACCTTGTTGGTGGCGATGGTCACCGCCGAACCGCCCAGCGCCGAGGTGCGCGAACCGCCCGTGCCCTCGCCAAAGAAGACCTGATCCGTGTCGCCCTGGAGATAATGGATCTCGTCGGGATGAATACCCAGCGAATCCGAGACGATCTGCTTGAAGATGGTCTCGTGGCCCTGCCCCTGGGTCACCGAACCCGCGAGCACCGTGACGGACCCCGTGCGATCAAAGCGCACTTCGGCGCCCTCATAGCCGGGCGCCGCAGCCTTTTCGATGGTGTAGGAAATGCCGATGCCGCGCAGCTTGCCGCGCTTGCGCGCCTCCGCCCGGCGGGCCTCGAAGCCCTTGTAGTCCACCATGTCGAGGGTCTGATCGAGCACCTTCTCGAACTCGCCGCAATCGAGGTTGAAGGACAGCCCGGTCTGGAAGGGCATCTTCTCCGGCGGGATCATGTTGCGACGACGCAGCTCCGCCGGATCAATCCCCAGCTCGTCCGCCGCCAGATCGACGATGCGCTCGATGACGAAGGCCGCCTCCGGGCGCCCATTGCCGCGGAAGGGGCGCATGGGATTCGTATTGGTATAAACCGCGGTCACGTCCACATGGATCGCAGGGGTGAGATAGACGCCCGCCAGCGTGCCCAGATTGCTATAGGCGCCGCTGTCCGTGCCCGGCTGGGTATAGCTGCCCATGTTCACGAGGTTGCGCACCCGCAGGCCGAGGAACATGCCGTTCTTGTCGAGCGCCAGCTCCGCATCCGAGACATTGTCGCGGCCATGGGCGTCGGCGAGGAAGCTCTCCGAGCGGGTGCTCACCCATTTCACGGGATAGCCCGTCACCCTGGAGGCCAGCAGCACCAGACCCACTTCGTTGAACACGCCCGACTTCATGCCGAAGCTGCCGCCGATGTCGCCGGCCACCACGCGCAAACGGCTCTCGGGGATGTTCAGCGTCTCGGCCAGCTCCTCGCGGAAGTTCAGGGCGCGCTGCAGGGTCGTGTAGATCGTGTAGCGGTCGGCGGCCTGATCGTAATGGCCGATGGAGCCGCGCGTCTCCATGGTCGCCGCCGTCACGCGGCTGATCACAAAGCGCTTCTTGATGATGTGATCGGCCTTGGCGAAGGCGGCGTCGGTCGCCGCCTTGTCGCCCTCGAGATGCACGAAGCAGATGTTGTTTTCGCAATCGTCCCAGACCAGCGGCGCCCCGGGCTCAGAGCCCAGCGCCACCGACGTCACGGAGGGCAGGATCTCGTAATCGACCTCGACCAGTTCGGAGGCGTCCTGCGCCTGTTCGATCGTGTCCGCGACAACGAAGGCGACGGGATCGCCGACATAACGCACCTTCACTTTCGCCAGCGCGGGGAAATGCGGGCGGTACATGGGCGAGCCGTCGCGCTTCTTCTTGCCAGCGGCGCGCGGCAGATCGCCATAACCGGAGTTGGCCCAATCCTCGCCGATCAGAACCGCGCGGACGCCGGGCGCAGCCTTCGCCTTCGCGGTGTCGAGGCGCGTGATCTTCGCATGGGCGTGGGGGGAGCGCAGCACGACGCCAAAGAGCATGCCGGGAAAGGCGAGGTCGTCCACATAACGACCGCCGCCCTTCAAAAGGCGAGGATCCTCAAAGCGTGTAACCGGCTGTCCGATTGCAAACTCACCCATGGCGCCCGCCCTTTTGCTGGATATGTCTATGAAGGAAAACAGGCGGGCGCATCCGCCCGCCTTTCAGCCCCGCGAAGGGACCTTCAATCAGCCCACCATGGCCTCGACCGCGCGGCGCGCGTAGACCGTGATGAGATGGGCGCGATATTCCGCGCTGCAATGGATGTCGCCCATCAACTGCTCGGCCGAGACCTTGATGTTCGCCACGCTGGCGGGGGTGAAGCTCTTCTCCAGAGCAGCCTCCATCTCGGCGACGCGGAACACGCAGGGGCCTGCGCCCGTGACGGCCACGCGCGCCTTCGACCCATATTGCGCCACCATGACGCCCACCACCGCATAGCCGGAGGCCGGATGACGGAACTTCATGTACTGGGCGCGATCCGGGATCTGGAAGCGCACTTCGGTGATGATCTCGCCATGCCCCAGCGCGGTCTCGAAGAGGCCCTGGAAGAAATCATCTGCGGCGATCTTGCGCTGGTTGGTGACGATGGTGGCGTCAAGACCCACGCAAGCCGCCGGATAATCCGCAGCCGGGTCCGAGTTGGCGACGGAGCCGCCGATGGTGCCGCGATGGCGCACAGCGGGATCGCCGATATTGCCCGCGAGCTGCGCCAGCGCGGGAAGCGCCTTCTGCACATCAGCGGAAGTTGCGACCACCGCATGGGGCGTCATGGCGCGCACCACGACTTCCTTGCCCTCGACCGAAATGCCCTTGAGGCCCGCGATGGCGGCGAGATCAATCAGATCGCTCGGCGCCGCAAGGCGGTTCTTCAGGGTCGGCAGAAGAGTCATGCCGCCCGCGAGCAGCTTGGGATCGTCCGTGGCGGCGAGCTTGGCGGCGGCGTCAGCGACGTCAGCGGCGCGATGATAATTGAAATTATGCATGGCGTTCCCCTCTCAGCTGCGCGCGGCGTTCATCACGGCGCTTGCGTCCATGATGGCCTCGACAATGCCCTGATAGCCCGTGCAACGGCAGATGTTGCCTTCGAGCTGGTGGCGGACGGTCTTCTCATCGGCGCCCGGCAGGCGGTTGGCGATGTCCACGCCCATCATCACCATGCCCGGGGTGCAGAAGCCGCACTGCAGGCCGTGATGATCACGGAAAGCCTGCTGCATGGGGTGCAGCGTTCCATCGGCGCTCGCGAGCCCCTCGATGGTGGTGATCGCCTTGCCCTCGGCCTGAACGGCCAGCATGGTGCAGGACTTCATGGCGACGCCGTCCACATGGACGACGCAGCAGCCGCACTGGGTCGTGTCGCAACCCACATGGGTGCCCGTCAACCGCAGATGCTCGCGGATGAACTGCACCAGCAGGGTGCGGGCCTCGACCTTTCCGCTGACGGCCTTGCCGTTCACGGTCATCTTGACATCAATATCCACTTTCGGTCCTCCCGAAACATTGCGTTGAACGGCTCACGCCGCCGTGACGACTCTGGCTTCCTGAATGGCCCGCCAAACCTTTTCGGGGGTCAGCGGCATGTCGATATGGCTGACGCCGAGGCGCGAAAGCGCATCGCCCACAGCCGAGAGAATGGCGGGGGGAGCGCCGCAGGCGCCCGCCTCGCCGGCGCCCTTGACGCCGAGTTCGTTGGTCTTGGCCGGCACCACGTTGAACAGCGCCTCGATCATGGGCATATGCGCGGCGCGCGGCATGCCATAATCCATGTAGGAGGCGCTGAGGAGCTGCCCGTCGGCGTCATAGACGACATTCTCGGTCAGCGCCTGCCCCACGCCCTGCATCACCCCGCCATAGACCTGGCCATGGACGATGAAGGGGTTCAGAACCACGCCGCAGTCATCAACCGCGACATAGTTCAGAATTTCCAGAATGCCCGTCTCGGGATCGATCTCCAGCTCGCAGATATGCGCGCCATTGGGGAAGTTCTCGACATCGTTCTCGTAGACGACGGATTCATCGAGGCCCAGAGCCATGCCTTCGGGCATCTTCTTCGCATCATGGGAGGCCGCAGCCACTTCGGCCAGCGTGATGCTGCTGGATTGCGCGCGGAACACGCCGCCTTCGAAAACCACGCGCTCGGCGTCGGTCTGCAGCAGATGGGCGGCGATCTTGCGGCCCTTGGCCACGATGGCCTCGGCGGCGCGCTTGACGCCGATGCCGCCCACCATGGAGGAGCGCGAGCCGAAGGTGCCGTTGGACGTCTCGGGCGAGGTCGCGGTGTCGCCGTCGATCAGGGTCACCTTGTCGAAATCGACGCCAAGGAACTCGTTGACGAGCTGGGCGTAGACCGTGTCATGGCCCTGGCCGTGGGAATAGGTGCCCGCAAAGAGGGTCACTTCCCCATTTGCCTCGAAGCGCATGCGCATGCCCTCGATGGGACGGCTGCCAGCGCCTTCGATGAAGGTCGCGAGGCCAATGCCCCGCAGATTGCCGCGCGTGGCGGATTCAGCGCGGCGGGTCTCGAAGCCGGTCCAGTCGGCGGCGTCGAGCGCCATCTGCATGGTGCCGTCGAAATCGCCGGAGTCGAGGACGAAGCCCAGGTGCGTCTTGTAGGGCATCTGCGCTTCGGTGATGAAGTTCCGGCGACGGATCTCCTCCCGCGACAGACCCAGCGCCTGCGCGCCCGCATCCATCAGCCGTTCCATGATGTAATTGGCTTCGGGACGGCCGGCGCCGCGATAGGTGTCGGTGCAGATGGTGTTGGTGAACATCGGCTTCACGGAGAAGTAGAAGTCCGGAATGTCATACATGCAGGGAATGATGCGGCCGCCGCCCTCCATGGGCAGGCGCACGCCATTCTCCGAGAGATAGGCGCCCACGTTGAGCAGGGTCTCGACCTTGAGCACGCTGGCGCGGCCATGGGCGTCGAGGCCCATCTCCGCCACATTGATCTGGTCACGGCCGTGGTAGTCTGAGACGAAGGTCTCCGAGCGGTCGCCGCGCCACTTCACGGGCCGAGCCAGGGTGCGCGCCGCAAAGGCCACCATCACCGTCTCCGGATACATCTTGCTGCGGATGCCAAAGCCGCCGCCCGTGTCGCGCGAGATGACGCGCACCTTCTCGGGGGCCATCTTCAGCAAGCCGCGCGCCAGCATCATCTGCAAGCGCCGACCGCCCTGGCTGGGCGTATAGACCGTGAGGGCACCGGAGGCCGTGTCATATTCGGCGGCGGCGCAGCGCGGCTCCATGGGGCTGACGATGAGGCGATTGTTGACCAGATCGACCTTCACCCGCGTGTGGCAGGCGGCGAGCTTGGCCTCCACATCATCCTTGTCGCCATATTCCCAATGCACCACCAGATTCTCGCCGAACTCCGGCCAGACATGCGGCGCATCCTTGTCGAGGCCACGGGCGGTGGAGGCGATGGCGGGCAACACATCATAATCGATCTCGACGGCCTCGGCGGCGTCGCGGGCCTGTTCGGGCGTGTCGGCGACGACCATGGCGAGGCATTCGCCCACGAAACGCGTCTGCTCGACCGGCATGATGCGGCGCGAGGGCTTGTTCATGGGCTTGCCGGAGCGGTTCACATAATTGGCCTCGTTGACCATGACGCCCATGCCGGCGTCCACAAGGTCCTGGCCGGTATAGACGGCGATCACGCCCTCCATGGACCGGGCGGCCAAGGTGTCGATGGCCAGGATTTTCGCATTGGCGTGGGGCGAGCGCACGAAGGCGGCGTAGACCTGGGCCTCGAGATCGATATCGTCCGTGAACTGCCCGCCGCCGGTCAGGAGGCGCACGTCTTCCTTGCGCCGAACCGGCTGACCTATGCCAAACTCACCCATTCCCTAGCCCCATCCCATGTTTCAACGCATCGCCTGCGTGGTTGCCGTAGCGCTATAAAGCCCTTTGAGGGCCTGGCCGCAAGAGGTCCCGGGCGCGCCAACCGGAAAGATGGCGCGACAAATAGGACGCCCGGAGCCTTCCGCCCGCAGCCAGCGGATCTTCCCATTGATGAAATCCCATTTCAAATCTACGCTGAGGCGGTCGGATCACTCAAGCCCCCTCCAGAAATACCATCATGCCTCCCCGCACCCAGCCCCCCGCCGCAGGCGAGAAACCCCACCGCGACGAGGGCGAACAGCGCTATCGGGTGGAGGCGGTGACCCGCGCCGTGCGTCTTCTGAAGGCGCTCCAGCATGAGCCCTCCCAGACCACGGCGGCGCTGGCGGAAAAAGCGGAGGCCACGCCCGCCTTCGTCCAGACGGCCATGGAAACCCTGGCCAAGCAGGGGCTGGCGCGGACGGGCGGGCCGGACGGTCAGGGCTGGGACATCGGGCTCGCCTGGCTTCGCCTGGCCGACGCCCGCAGTCGGCAGATCGACCTGCGCGAACTGGCGCTGCCGATCATGCGGCGGATGCGCGACGGTGTGGACGAAACCATCATTCTGGGCGTGCGGCGGGGCGGGCGGCGGGTCAATATCGACTATGTCGAGAGCACCCAGGCGATTCGCCGGGTCACCCAGCATGGCCACGAGACGCCCCTGCATGTGGGCGCCGCCGGCCGGGCCCTGCTGTGTGGCCTGACGGCGGACGAGGTCAGCGAGTATTTCGTCTCCGCCGCCAGCGGCGCGGGACGGCTCGCCAAACTGCTGGATATCGAGACATTTTTCGAAGAGCTCGCGGAGGTCCGCAGCAAAGGCTACGCCTATGTCAGCGGCGAGATGAGCATGGACAGCTGGGCGATCGCAGCCCCCGTGCGCGACCATACCGGCGAAGTCGTGGCGGCGCTCACCATTTCCGCCCCCAGCGACCGCCTCACCCCCGGCCACGAGGCGGCCTGCATCGCCAATGCGCTGGACGGCGCGGGGGAACTCTCCCTGCTACTGGGCTTCACGCCCCCCACCCGAACCAATATCCCTCGCTGACCGGAGACGCATCTTGAACTGGACCCAACGCCGCGCGCGCATGCGCGCCCTTCTGACAGGCGAAGGCTGCGTCTATCCCGCCTCGGTCTATGACCCGGTCTCGGCGCGGGTGGCGCAGGGAATCGGCTTTGAGGCTGGCATGCTCGCAGGCTCCGTGGCGTCGCTGGCGGTGCTGGGCGCGCCGGACATCATCCTGCTGACCCTGTCCGAATTCGCCGATCAGGCCCTGCGCATCAACCGCGCCTGCGACCTGCCGATGATGGCGGATGCGGACCATGGCTATGGCAACGCCCTGAACGTCATGCGCACGGTCCAGGAGCTGGAGGCGGCGGGCATCAGCGCCCTGACCATCGAGGACACCCTGCTGCCCCGGCCCTTCGGCGAAACCAAGGTGCGGCCCCTATCCATCGAGGAGGGCCTTGGCAAGATGAAGGCGGCTGTGGCGGCGCGCAGCGATCCCGCTCTGGTGATTCTCGCCCGCACCGGCGCCATAGGCATGACCGGCCTCGACGACACGCTCGCGCGCATCCGCGCCTATCAGGAGAGCGGCGTGGACGGGATTTTCCTGTCGGGCGTGCGCACAAGGGCCGAGGTGGCGGCGATCCATGCGGCGACGCGGCTGCCGCTGATCTTTGGCACCCTGACGCCCGAGATCGCCGACCAGGCTTTCCTCGCCGCCCATGGGGTGCGCGTCGCCCTGCAGGGCCATGCGCCCTTCATGGCCGCCATTGAGGCGGTGCGGGCCACCCTGCAGGCCCTGCGCGACGGGGTGCAGCCCGGCGATCTGAAGGGGCAGCCTTCAGACGCCCTCGTGAAAGAGGTCAGCGGCGAGGCCCAATGGCGCGCCGCGACCGAGGCTTTTCTTATGCCGTGACACCGCGAACGGCTGGCGCGGTGGGGTCCGCCCCCGCGCCCTGATTGCGCAGGCGTAGCAGGGACCAGGGGCTGGGCATCTGGCCGACGGGGACCTCGATCAAGTGCGGGCCGCCAGCGGCGATGGCGGATTTCAAGGCGCCTTCCAGCCCCTCGGGCGAGGTCACCCGCGTGGCGGGCACGCCGAAGGCCTTGGCGAGCGTCATGAAATCGGGGTTCGCCAGTTCGGTCTCATAGGCCTGGCCGAACTGCTGGTTGAGCATGCCCCGCACATTGCCGAAATGCCCATCCGCAAACACGACCGTGACCAGCCCCAGATTGTATTTGCGGGCTGTGGACAATTCTTGCAGGCACCAGCCAAAGCCGCCGTCGCCGGAAATCGCCACCACCGGGCGACCGGGATTGCCAGCGGCCACGCCAAGCCCCGTGGGGAAGCCGTAGCCCAGCGTGCCCTGATGGCCGGGGCCGATGATCGTGCCGGGCTCA
>CAMDOY010000144.1 GCA_945903655.1 Rhizobium sp. Q54
CCTCTACATGCTCTTCGAGCAGATGGAGAAGGGCCGATTCGCCCTGGATGACGAGATCGAGATTTCCCGCCACGCCGCCTCCATGTCGCCGTCCAAGCTGGGCTTGCGCCCGGGCGCGACGATCAGCGTCGAGGACGCGATCAAGGCCATCGTGACCAAGTCCGCCAATGACATCGCAGCGGCTGTGGGCGAGGCCGTGGGTGGCAGCGAGGAGCGTTTCGCCCAGTTGATGACCGCCAAGGCGCAGAATCTGGGCATGACCCGCACCTTCTACGCCAACGCCTCCGGCCTGCCGGACGCCCGCCAGGTCACCACCGCCCATGACCTCATGATCCTCGGTCGGTCGATCCAGGAGCGGTTCCCGAAATATTATGGTTATTTTTCGACCCATCAGTTCACCTTCCGTGGCAAAACGATGGGCAACCACAACCGTCTTCTTGGGCAGGTTGAGGGCATGGACGGCATCAAGACCGGCTACACCAACGCATCCGGCTTCAACCTCCTGAGCTCGGTCAAGCGCGGCAATCGGCGGATCATCTCGGTGGTGCTGGGCGGCAAGAGCGCCGCCGGTCGCGACCGCATCATGGCGAATCTGATCGCGGAGCATCTGGACTCCGCCTCCCCCAACAAGACCACCATGGTGGCGAGGGCCGAGGAAACCGCAGCGCCGAAGCTCGCCCCCATGGCGAGCGCCTATGCGCCGCCCGCCCCCGTACCGGCTGTCGCCCCGCTGGCGGAAAAAGCGAAGCCTGCTGTGATCGCCAATCCGAGCCGTTCGCCGGAAGACCGCACCGCCTCCATTCCTGCGGCCAAGGTCTCCGACGGCTCCACACGCCAGGTCGCCGCCACCGCCTCCACCAGCCAGGTGACGCCGGGCGGCGGCGCGCGTAAGCCCGCCGCGCCCGCAGCCCAGGCCCGCGCCCCCGAGAAACAGGCCGCCGTCGCGGCCAAGGCCGAGCCCGCCCGTCCGGCGGCGGCCATGTCCGGCTACATGATTCAGGTCGGCGCCACGGACGCCGTCAGCAAGGCCAATGATCTCCTCGCCAAGGCCCGCAGCAAGGCCCCGGCCCTCTCGGGCGCCACCCCCTTCACCGAGAAGGTCAAGAAGGGGTCCGAGACCATCTATCGCGCCCGGTTCGCGGGCCTGACCGACACGAAGGCTGAAGCCGCCTGCAAGTCCCTCAAAAGGTCGGGCCTGTCCTGCTTCACCACCAAGAATTGAGCAGGGACCCTTTCGGCCCCTCCCGCGTTTTCCTGTTGAGCGTTGCGTTCGCGTTTTGGAGTTACATATGTCTGCGCATCAAGACAGCCTTGGCTTCGTTGACCTTGGCGGCAAGGGCCGTAGGCCCCCCGTAGTCGGGATGAAGTTTCTTCATGAGGGTGCGATGCGCCCGCGCGATCTCTTCGCTCGAAGCCCCCTTCGCAAGCCCCAGGATCTCATAAGCTTCATCCTCGGTCATGGCTCCCGCGAGACGCCGATCCCCGCTCCTGCGCCCCGGGTCGCCGTGGTCCTCGCCTGCCGGACGCCAACCGGGAAACCGGCGGTCGAGATAAGCCTCTAGCAACCGCGCCCCCTCGGGATCGTCGCGTCGGCAGATCTGCAGGATCTCCTCGCATTGCGGGCGGGTGAGATCGGCGAGGCGCACACCGCTGTGGGGCCCGGCCAGAACCGAGCCCTCCATGGCGCCGGTGCCGTGGTGCAGCTCCATTTCGATCATGGCCGAGCGCACCCGCGAAACCTGATCCCCGCCGGGGATCGAACCGACCTTGCTGAACATGCGCGCGAAAGCGGGTGGATTGGCCAGACCCAGCAGATAAAGCCCGAAGCCCCCCACCGCCACCGCCGCCTCGACCTGGCCACGAACCATCAGGAAGGCCGCGCCCGCCAGGGTGGCGTAACCGCCCAGGGGCTTCAGATAGCGGGCGAGCTTGGCGGGATTGGCCTTGGTGAAGGCGTTGCTGGCGTACCAGAGAATGATGAGCAGGCTGACGACCGCCAGAAGTTGAACGATCAAGAGCCCCTCCCCTGACGCATCTGCGTCAACAGCAAGCGGGCCTCGTCGCCCTTCGGCTGCAGCGCCATGGCCTCCAGCGCCCGGGACCCGCCCGCCGCATAGGCCGCCGCCGCCGCCAGCAGGCTGGCGAGCCGCTGGGCCGCCGCCTGATCAAAGGCCGCATAGGCGCCGCCCGTGAGCCGCGCAATCTCGCGAAAGGCGCCGGCCGCCACGGGGTCCGCCCCCTCGTGGAACATGAAGGCCTTCACGCCCAGAAGCGCCAATTCACCGGCGAGGCCGCAGAGAATGTCCACATTTTCCTCCATGGCGTCGCCCACATAGACGAAGGCGCCCACCGGGGCGCGCCTTGTCTCGGCGCGCACATGCTCCAGCACCCGGGCGATCTGGGTCGGACCGCCCTGCACGGAAATCTTCCCCATGAGGGTGGCGAGCCCCGCCCCGTTGGCGATGAAACCGGAGGCGCGGCATTCGGCCACGCCCCGGAAATAGACCAGCTGCACGTCCAGCCCGCCCAGAGCCGACGCCGCGTCGAACATCCTGCCCTGCAAGGACAGGGCGAGGTCCCAGGTGGGCTGGCGGCTCATGGTCGCGTCGAGCGCGAAGACCAGACGGCCCCGCTTGCCCGCCACCGAGGGCACGGCGGCGGCCTTGCGCAGGAAAGCGTCCACCGCGCCCGACGCCGGGCTGGAGCGGGACACCGCATTTTGCTTACCGTCGCTGCTCAAGGGATTCGCCACTCCATGGGGGGGACTTGACCTTACATCGTATCCCCCGCGCGAAACGGCAAGTCGCCTCGCGGGGACGTCCTATTCGAAGATCACCCGCGCCTTGTCCGCAACTTCCCGGGGCGTCTTCAACATTCGGGACAGCAGCTGTTCGGCGTCAGGTCCATTGATGGGATGGACGGGCAGCATCTGCTTGGCCATTTCAGCCCGGAAGGCGTTGTCCTTCATGAGGGAGTCGAAGGCCTTGCGCAGAGTGGCCAGGCGGTCGGCAGGAATGTCGCGCGACACGATGAAGGGACGTCCCACCTCGTCGCCCGCATTGAGCACGGAGAGCAGCTCCCGCTGCTCCGGCGTCTTTGCGAAGTCTTCGATGAAGCGCGCGCTTTCAGGCATCTCGGGCTCCTTCTCGCGGGTGAAGCGCACGAAGGGATAAACTCTGCCATCGCGCAACCATGCCGGCGGGATGCTGTGGAAAGAGCCGCAATCCCCGTCCAGCTCCCCGCGCTCAAGGGCGAGGCGCTGCTCGTTGCTGCCGGGAAAGCCGAGGATCTGCTTGACCGGGGCGTTGAAGACCTCGCGCAGGGTGGCGCCATTGACGTAATTGCCCGAGCCCTTGCCCGTGCCGCCCAGGATGAACTCCTTGCGCGCCATCATCTCGTCCCAGGACTTCACGCCCTTGGGACCGAAGCCGTAGCAGACGCGGAAATCAGGGGTCACGACGCCCACGAAGGAATATTTCCGGAAATCGACGGGCACCTTGTCCGGCTGCACCATGGACTGGAGGATGAGGCCGGGGTTGAAGATGACCATCACCGTGCCGTCCTTGGGCTGGGTGACGTCCAGCGCCCGCACCGCTGTCATGCTGCCCGCGCCCGGCATGTTCTGGACGATCATGTTGGGCTTGCCGGGAATGTGATCGGGCATGAACCGCGCGAGCTGGCGCCCATAGGCGTCATAACCGCCGCCGGGGGTGAAGCCCACGACCACATTGATGGTCTTATCCTTGTAGAAATCATCCGCCGCGAAAGACGGGCCGGACAGAACGAGGCCGCCAAACGCCACAATGGCGCGCCCCAACGAACCAAGACCCCTCACAGACTTCATGGACATTCTCCCGTTTTGCCCACCATGCCCTCGCCTGAGGCGCTTGGCAACGGCGCAGGGGAGGTTCTAGAGCAAGCCAAGCTCCCGTAACTCCCGGCGCAGCTCCTCGGGCATTTCCGCCAGTTCGCCCGCGCCAGCGCCAAGATCCTTCGGCGCCTCGTGGTCCGCCAGATAGCGCCAACCCTGAAAGGGCCTCTGGGGCCGGGGCATGACCTGAATGACGGTGGGCTCAAGCACGAGCTGGCACCGGGCGATCCCCTCGGCGTCGGTGACGGAGCGCAGCTCGACGATCTTCTGCCGGGCGGCGATCTGGCTCTTGATGACCCAGTAGAGCGAGCCCCCGTCCAACACCTCCTCCGCCCGCTTGGGGGAGGAGCGGGTGGTGTGGACCTGCTCAGGCTTGCGCCCGGCGGCGCGTTTCATGGCGAGGGTGGCGGCGATCCACTCCTCCAGGTCGCGGATCGAATCCGCCCCGACGCAGAGTTTGACGAGATGAACTGGCATGGAAGCCTTTTAGCGGGCGCGCGCGCGGGCGCAAGCGGGCAAGAGGCGTCATGCACAGACCCCTTGAGGCATGCGGGGCCTAGCCGCGCCCCACAAAGGGCATCTTCGTCGCCATGACCGTCATGAACTGCACATTGGCCTCCAGCGGCAGATTGGCCATGTAGATCAGCGCGTCGGCCACATGCTTGAGATCCATCAGGGCCTCGGGCTCGATGGTTCCGTTGGCCTGGGGCACGCCCTTGCGCATCCGCCCGGTCATGTCGGTCTCGGCGTTGCCGATGTCGATCTGGCCCACCGCACTGTCATATTTGCGCCCATCGAGCGCGGCGGCCTTGGTGAGGCCGGTCATGGCGTGCTTGGTGGCGGTATAGGCCGCCGAATTGGGGCGCGGCGCATGGGCGGAGATCGACCCATTGTTGATGATGCGCCCGCCGCGCGGGGACTGATCCTTCATGAGGCGGAAGGCGTGCTGGGTGCACCAGAAGGCGCCGTTCAGGTTGACGTCCACCACCGCCTTCCAGTTGGCGACCGTGACCTCCTCCAGCAGGCCGGGGGGCGAGAAAAGCCCGGCGTTGTTGAACAGGAGATCAAGCCGCCCATAGGTCTTCGCGATGGTGCCGAACAGCGCCGCCACCTGCGGCTCCTGCGCGATATCGCAGGAGACCGCCAGCGCGCTCCCGCCCTGAGCGGCGATCTCGCCCGCCACCTTCTCCAGCGGTTCGGGCCTGCGGCCAGCGATCACCACGGTAAAACCGACGCTCGCCAGAGCCAGCGCCGCCGTGCGGCCAATCCCCGAGCCGCCGCCCGTCACAAGAGCGATCTTCGTCATGCCTGTTTCCCCTCTTCCTCAATAGCGAATGGCGTGGGCGACCGCGTGAGATCGCGCAGGATCCGCCCGCCCGCCTGAAGGCACAGAATAGCCGAAATTGAATCCACCGCCATCTGCGGCCAGGTCATGGGCTCCAGCCGCGCCGCCATCATGGCCAGGGCATAGAGCGTCGAGGTCACCGCGTCGTTGCGGGCGGAGAGCCAGGTGGCCTCGATGACGGGATGATGGGACCGGCGAAACCGCCACAGCAGCCCCAAGAGAATCCAGGCCTCCAGAATGATCAGCGTCCCCGACAGGGTGATGGCGAAGGGCTCCACCTGCGGCGGATCCACATAGGCGCGCCAGATCTGCCAGATCGTGACGCAACCCGCCCCCAGCAGCACGAAGGCCAGCGCGAAACCCGCGAAACGCTCGGCGCGCAGGCCCCGCCCGAAGGCGAGCGCGGCGGTGACATAGATGGCGACGTCATAGCCCCATTCGAGTCCGTCGCGCAGCAGGAAGCGCGAGTCGAGCATGAGGCCATAGAGGGTCTCGCCCAGGCAGATGGCGAGCACCAGCGCCGCGATCCCCATGATCGTGCGGTGATAGATCCGGGCCTCGTGGGCGGCGTGAGTCTGGCTCATGGGGCCATTGTGGCGCAGATCAAGGCGGGGGGGGAATGTCAGTTGGCGACGCCCTGCCCCGCGCCCTTCGCAATCCGCCGCTTCTCCGCCAGAATCTTCGGCCAGACCTTGGCGATGTTGGCCTCCGTCTCCGAGGTCCAGCCGGGCTCGGCCTTTGACAGCGCGGTGGGGGCGTCGCCCTTCGCGGGGACGATATGCACCACCTTGTAGCCGCGCGTCTTCAGCTCGCGCAGCAGGGCGGGCAGCATCTTGGCGGTCTGGGGGCGGGTGTCGTGGAGCAGGATGATCCCCTTGCCCGCCTGGTCGAGCCGGGCCAGCAGCAGCTCCATGGTCTTCTGCGGGGTCATGTCCACCCAGTCGGAGGCCCACAGATCCGCGCCGAAGATGGCGACGTTGCGGCTGGCGAGCCAGCCGTTCAGCTCCGGCGTATCGGCGAAGCCGGGATAGCGGAAGAAGGGCGTGCGGGGCGCGGCGCCCGACTGCGCCCCGGCGGCGCGGTCGTCGGCGGAAAAACCCTGCTCCATGTCCGCTTTGGCGGCGGCCTCGCTCAGGCCGCGCATGGTGATGAAGGGATGACTGAAGCTGTGATGCCCCACCGTGTGGCCGCGCGCCACTTCGCGCTGCACGAAGGTGGGATTGGCCTGCGCATTGGCGCCCACCAGAAAGAAGGTCGCCTTCACGCATTCGTCATCGAGGGCCTTCAGAATCGGGCCAGTGGTGGCGGGCAGCGGGCCATCGTCGAAGGTCAGCACCACCTCGCCTTTTTCAAGGGCAAGCGTCTGTGGATAAGATTTGAGGCCGAGCTTCAATCCGCCCCTTGGATTGACCTCCATGACCCTTGAGGTGCCCAGCGCATCGGGGCGCGAACAGGCCTCCTGCGCCAGCGCGGGGGCGGCTGCGGCCGCGCAAAAGGCCGCAAGCGCGGCCATTCGCAACAGGGGATAACGAACCATCAACTCTATCCTTGCTTTTCGGCGCCCTGCGCTGGCGATTGCCAGCGCTGGACTCCACACGTAAGTAGCATAAGCCCCTCGCGCCGGAACGGAGCGCCATGACCGACGTCGCCGCCATAGACCCGACGCCCGATCCCCCCGGCCTCTATGACGAGGACGGCGAGATCCGCCGCCCCTTCGTGGAGGCGGTGACGGAGGCCATCACGGCGCATGACGTGCCGGCCCTGCTGGGGCTTGTCGGCGATCTGCACGAGGCCGATGTGGGCGCCCTGATCGAGGCGCTCGATCACGAGGACCGGCCCCGTCTTATCGAGCTTATGGGGCGAGAATTCGACTTTGCTGCGCTCATCGAGGTCGATGACAGCGTTCGCGAGGATATTCTCGACGAATTGCCCACGGAGACCGTGGCCGAGGGCATGCGCGACCTCGAAAGCGACGACGCCGTCGCCATTCTGGAGGACCTTGACCGGGAGGAGCAGGCCGAGATTCTCGAGGCCATGCCCGCGATGGACCGGGCCACCCTGCAACGCTCGCTGGATTATCCCGAATATTCCGCAGGCCGTCTCATGCAGACGACACTGCTGACAGCCCCGCCCTTCTGGACGGCGGGCCAGACCCTCGACCATATCCACGACGCCAGCGACGACGATCTGCCCGATTCCTTCTTCGAGGTCTTCGTGGTCGATCCCGCCCATCACCTGCTGGGCAATGTGTTTCTGGATGCGCTGGTGCGCGCGCGCCGCTCCGCACGGCTCGACGAACTCATGAGCGAGCGCCACTCGGTTTACGTCACCGAGGATCAGGAAGAGGTGGCCCGCGTCTTCGAACGCTACAATCTCGTCTCCGCCCCCGTGACCGACGCCAATGGGCGGCTTGTGGGCGTCATCACCATCGACGACATCGTGGACGTCATCGAGGAAGAGGCGGAAGAGGACATCAAGGCGCTCGGCGGCGTGCGCGCGGGGGAAGAACTCTCCTCCTCCGTATGGTGGATCACGCGCAGCCGTTTCACCTGGCTCTTCGTCAACATGATCACCGCCTTCATGGCCTCCTCCGTGCTTGGCTTCTTCGAAGGCCAGCTCGAAAAGATGGTGGCGCTGGCGGTGCTGGTGCCCATCGTGGCGAGCCAGGGCGGCAATGCGGCGACACAGACCATGACCGTCGCGGTGCGGGCGCTCGCCACCCGCGAACTCTCCTCAGGCAACGCCATGCGGGTCGCCATGCGCGAGGTCTCTGTGGGCATGCTCAACGGCGTGGCTTTTGGGATTCTCACGGGGCTGGGCGCGGGGCTCTGGTTCGCCAGCCCGGGCCTTGGCGTGGTGATCGGGCTGGCCATGGTCGCGAACCTCATCGCGGGCGCGGTGGGCGGCATCATGGTGCCGCTGACCCTCGACCGGTTGGGCTATGACCCTGCGGTGTCCTCGGGCGCCTTCGTCACCACCGTGACCGATGTGGTGGGCAATTTCGCCTTTCTGGGGATCGCGACCCTGTGGTTCGGACTGCGCTGAGCACGCGTTAACGAAGCTTTTGCAAATCCTGTCTAAAAAATCCCTCATGTTGATTTTGCGTCTTGTTCCCCAGCGTTGGAAAGCTCCCCTTGTCGCCGCTCTTGCAGCAGCGACCTTGTCGGGTTGCGGTTCCGCCATTCCCTTCACCGACGCCACGGGCTCTCTGCCGCCCGTGCGCAACGCGGCGCTGCCGCCCAACAGCGCCTTCACGGGCCCCTTCCCCCACGATTTCGCCA
>CAMDOY010000145.1 GCA_945903655.1 Rhizobium sp. Q54
AGCACGGGCTTGGCGAAATTGGCTTCCGCGCCGGTCACGCCGTAATCGTCCTCGATCTTGTAGCCCAGGGTCAGGGAGCCCCGGCTGTTGCGCCGGGCCTCGCCATTGAGGCTGATCACCGGGGCCCGGTCGGGCACGGAGGTCAGGGCGAAAGAGGAAATCACCGACCCGAAGCGCTTCAGCACAAGCTTGCCGTCGCCCTTCAGGGTCCAGCGCAGCTCTGTGTCCGTCGCGGCGGCCTTCGCCTTGGCGGCGCTCTCGTCGGCTTTGGCGACCTCAAGCCCGCCCTCGATCTCCACGGAGACATTGGAGGCCTGCGAGCTGCGCACCACGATGATGGAGCCCGCAGGCGCCTGCACGGCGCGGGTGGCCTTGGCGCCCGCCTCGTCCCGCAGGTTCAGGATGACCGGCGGCTTGCCCGTATAGGCGGGCGGATCAACCCAGGCGTCGAGCCGGTAGCCCGCCGACAGCACGCCCTCGGTGCGCCAGTCGAAGGCGGCGAGCACGCGGGCGTATTTCTCCGGCCCCGCCACGAAGGCGGTTGCGACCACGGCCAGCAGCGCGAAGGCGCGCAGGGCGTAGCGGTCGCGTTCCACCAGACGGGGGGAGGGCAGGCGCAGGGTCAGGGCTTGCGCCGCGCGCTCCATGCGGGCGCGATGCAGCTCCCACAGCGCCTTTGTGGCGGGATCTTCGCTGGCGTTGGCGAGCTGATCCTCCATGGCGGTGGCCGGGCGATGGGGTAGGCCGGAATCCCGATCAATCCGCGCCAACTCCTGCGCGCGGGTGGGAACCCGAAACCGCGCTAAGGTGGCGAGGGTCCCCAGCGCCAGAACCCCGAAGATCGCGACGCCGAGCATGCGGCCCCAGCGCGGCGTCTCCAGCCACAGGCCGAGGAATGAGAGCGTCAGAAAAAAAGCCAGCAGCGTCAGCAGCATGGCCGCAACGGGCCAGACCTGTTCCCAGGCCATCGCAAGCCCGGCGCGGGCCGCGAGCCGATCAAGCCGCATTGCGGCGGGTCCTCTGGGGGTCTCGCGATCGCTCATGGCTACTCCAGCGCCTCCGACCAAAGGTAACACGCCGGGCGCGGCTTTCCAGCCCGAAGTTGCGGGAAAATCGCTGTTTCAGCCGAGCCAGCCGGGAATCCTGTCGAGGCCGATCAATTCTTCGTAAGAGGTGCGGGGCCGAATCACCGCCCAATCCGCGCCATGGACCAGCACCTCGGGCGCGAGAAGGCGCGAATTATAGGTGCCCGCCTGCACGGCCCCATAGGCGCCCGCCGACATGATGCTGATCAGATCGCCCGGCGCCAGTTCCGGCAGATCCCGGTCCAGCGCCAGATAATCGCCGGTCTCGCAGACCGGGCCGACCACATCCGCATGCATGGTGGGCCCGCCCACAGGCGCCTCGCGCACCGGCTTCACATCGTGATGGGCCTCGTAGAGGGTCGGGCGCACCAGATCATTCATGGCGGCGTCCACGATCACGAAGGTCTTGCCATCGCCGCGCTTCACATAGATCACTTTCGTGATCAGCACCCCGGCGTTGCCGACGATCAAACGGCCGGGTTCGAACACCAGCTTGCAATCAAGGCTCTTGGCGTGTTTGCGCACCACTTCCGCATAGCGCTCGGGATGATAGGCGTCGGGGTCCTCGCCCTCGCGATAGGGAATGCCGAGACCGCCGCCCAGATCCACATGGTCGATCTGATGGCCGTCCGCGCGCAGCTCGCGCACGAAATCAGCCAGCAGGGCGAAGGCGTTGTCGAAGGGTTCGAGATCGGTGATCTGCGAGCCGATATGCATATCGACGCCGGTGACGCGCAGGCCCGGCAGTGCGGCGGCCTCCTGATAAACAGCGCGGGCGCGGGAGATGGGGATGCCGAACTTGTTTTCGGATTTGCCGGTCGAAATCTTGTGATGGGTGCGCGCGTCCACATCCGGATTCACGCGGATCGAAATCGGCGCGGTGACGCCCTTGGCCTGCGCGATGGCCGAGATGGCCAGCAGCTCGGGCTCGGACTCCACGTTGAAGCAGAGGATCTTTTCATCGAGCCCAAGTGCGATTTCCCGCGCGGTCTTGCCAACCCCTGAGAAGGTGATGCGCTCGCCGGGAACGCCAGCGGCGCGGGCGCGGCGCAGCTCGCCTTCGGAGACCACATCCATGCCTGCGCCCAGCTGCGCGAGGGTCTTCAGCACCGCCTGATTGGAATTCGCCTTCATGGCGAAGCAGACGAGGGCGTTGAGATCGGCGAAGGCGCCGGAGAAGACCTCATAATGGCGCCGCAGGGTCGCGGTCGAATAGCAATAGAAGGGCGTCTCGACGCTTTGCGCGATCACGGGGAGGGCCACGTCCTCCGCATGGAGAACGCCGTTGCGATAGGCGAAATGATGCATGGGGTCAGGCTCGCCTAGAGAAGCATGTCGAGGATGAAGGGTTCTTTCGGGGCCGTGATCACCGGCGCGTCTGATCCCTTGGAGCCGTCAAGGCCGGGGACGACGGGGCTCTGGGTGGCCGGAGCGGGGGCCCGACCGGACCCCGGCGGCGGTTCGAGATTGCCGCGACGGCCACAGCCGCTCAGGCCAAGGGCTGCAATCGCTATGGCGAGGACGGCGCATCTGGTGAGGGCATGGGTCGGCAAGCGGGATCTCCGGGTTGCGCGTAGTATAGAGGCAAAAGCGGCGTTGCGGGAGGTTTTGCGTTTGCGTGGGCCAGTTTGCGTGAAGAGGTGTCTGGCGTCATCGGCGCTGACGATCAGCATCTCGCGACCCCCACCCCGTCCGCTGGCGCGGCCGACCCTCCCCACAGGGGGAGGGTAATGGGCGCCAATGGCCTGAGAAACCTTACTTATAGGGGCGAAACGCCTGCCGATCCCCTCCCCCTTGTGGGGAGGGGTGCGGGGTGGGGGTCGCGCGATCCATCCGTTTGGCAGCGGTTGATGAAGGGCCGGCGCTCGAACTGCGAGGCGTAGTGGATCCCCCGGCGGTATACGATGAAAGCCGCGACCTTTTGCCGCGCCCCTCAGCCGCCCTTCGGCGCCTCTTTCCCGAGCTTCGCGATCCACCGCTTGGCCTGGGCCCGCACATTGGCGGGCGCCGTGCCGCCGTAGCTGGTGCGGCTGCGCACGGATTTCTCCACCCCCAGCACCCCGAAGACCGCCTCGGTGATCTGCGGCTCTACGCTCTGCATCTGGGCGAGGGTGAGCTTTTCGAGCCCCACCTTCCCATCGGAGGCCAGCTTCACCAGCGACCCCGTGACATGATGGGCCTGGCGGAAGGGCATTTTCAGCTCGCGGACCAGCCAGTCCGCCAGATCGGTGGCGGTGGCGAAGCCCGCGCCCGCCGCCGCCTTCATGCGCTTCAGGTCCGGCTGCAGGTCGCGAATCATGCCGGTCATGGCGGCGATGCACAGGGACAGGGACTGGAGCGCGTCGAAGGCGCCTTCCTTGTCCTCCTGCATGTCCTTGGAATAGGTGAGCGGCAGGCCCTTCATCACGATGAGCAACCCGTTCAGCGCGCCGATCACCCGGCCCGCCTTGCCCCGCACCAGCTCCGCCGCATCGGGATTGCGCTTCTGCGGCATGATGGACGAGCCCGTGGTGAACTTGTCCGAGAGCTGCACGAAGCCGAACTGGGGCGTCACCCAGAGCACGATCTCGTCGGCGAGGCGCGACAGATGCACCGCGCAGATGGCCGCGCTCGCCAGCACTTCCAGCACGAAATCGCGGTCCGAGACACTGTCGAGCGAATTGGCCGTGGGCCGGTCGAAGCCCAGCGCCCGGGCGGTCTGCTCGCGGTTGATGGGGAAGGAGGTCCCCGCCAGGGCCGCCGCGCCCAGGGGGCATTCGTTGAGGCGCTTGCGGGCGTCGGCGAGGCGGCTGCGGTCGCGGCCCAGCATCTCCACATAGGCCAGCAGATGGTGCCCGAAGGTCACGGGCTGGGCCGACTGCAGATGGGTGAAGCCGGGCATGACCGCGCCTGCATGGTCGAGCGCCCGCTCGGCGAGGGCCTGCTGGAGGCCACGCATCTGCCCGTCCAGATCGTCCACGGCGTCGCGGACCCAGAGGCGGAAATCCACCGCCACCTGATCGTTGCGCGAGCGCGCCGTGTGCAGGCGCCCCGCGTCCGGACCGATGATTTCGGCCAGCCGCGACTCGATATTCATATGGATGTCTTCGAGGGCGCGGGAGAAGCCGAAGGTTCCCGCCTCGATTTCCCCCTCAACCTGGGCTAGACCCCTTGTGATGGCGTCCGCGTGTTCGCGGCTCACGATCCCGGCGTCGGCCAGCATGGCGACATGGGCCCGGGACCCGCGGATGTCCTGGGCGGCAAGACGGTAATCGAAGCCGATGGAGGCGTTGATCTCCTCCATGATGGCGTCGGGGCCGCTGGCGAACCGCCCGCCCCACATCTTGTTGCTCATGAGCACCCCTGAGGTTCTGGTCCCGGCATGACGAACGAACCAAGCCCGCCCAAGACACCCCGCCGTCGCGCCGGAGCCCTGGCCGTCATGGCCCTCGCGCTCGTCGCCGGCGCCGGGGTCCTATACGGGATTTACGGCCAAGCCCGCAAGGAAACAGCGCCGGGCGCCTGCGCCGCCGCCGCCAGCACCGCGCAAGCGCTGGCGCCGCTGGCCCGGGGCGAGGTGGCGGCGCTCTCGGTGGCCAAGCGACCCCGCGAGGCGACGCCCCTCACCTTCAGCGGCCCCGATGACGCCCCCCTCTCACTGGCTGCGTTCAAAGGACGCACCGTGCTCCTGAATCTCTGGGCGACCTGGTGCGTGCCCTGCCGCGAGGAAATGCCCTCCCTGGACCGATTGCAGGCCCGGCTCGGAGGGCCTGACTTCGAGGTCGTGGCGATCAATATCGACACCACCCGGCTCGACCGTCGCCAGGCCTTCCTGAGCGAGGCGGGGGTCGAAAAGCTTGCTTTCTACGCGGATCGCAGCGCCGATGTGTTCCAGACCCTCAAGAAAGCAGGCAAGGTCGTCGGCCTCCCGACCACCCTCCTGATCGATCCGGACGGCTGCGAACTCGGCGTCATGCCCGGCCCCGCCGACTGGGCCTCGGAGGACGCCGCCAGCCTTGTCAAGACTGCGCTGCGGCGTTGATTGGGGGGTCCTGACAGGATCTGTGCGGGTCGGCTTTTGTGCGTAAGCGTTGCGCGACTGCACAACTTCTATTAGGGAGACCGAGCATTTCGCCACTGAGGGAACCAAGATGGCCGAGCTCGATACTCGCCCCGTCAATCCGGCGCTGAACAGGCCGCTCTCCCCGCATCTGGGCATCTATCGCCCGATGCTGACCATGATGATGTCCATCACCCATCGAATCACGGGCGCCGCCCTCTATGCGGGCACCCTGCTTCTGGCCTGGTGGCTTCTGGCGGCCGCGACCGACGCCAAGAGCTTCGAGACGGCGGCCTGGTTCATGGCCTCCCCCTTTGGCCGCCTGATCCTCTTTGGCTTCACCTGGGCCCTGTTTCACCATCTGCTGGGCGGCCTGCGTCATTTCGTCTGGGACATGGGCCGGGGCATGGATCATCCCGAGCGGGAATATCTCGCGCAAGGCACGATGATCGGCGGGGTCGTTCTGACGGTCCTTGTGTGGGTCGCCGCCTATATGGCTCGCTGAGGGGAACGAAGATGTCCAACACCTCCCGCATGCGCACCCCCATCGCTGAAGTCCGCCATCTGGGCTCGGCCAAGTCCGGCACCAAACACGCCTGGCACATGCGCATCACATCAGCTGCGCTGGTTCCGCTCACCATCGCCTTCGTGTGGATCGTGCTGACCCTGGTCGGCAAGGACTACAACACGGTGCGCGCGACGCTCGGCGCGCCGCTGCCCGCGATCATCATGCTGCTGTTCCTGCTGGCGAGCGTCTACCACATGAAGCTCGGTATGCAGACCATCATCGAGGACTATGTCCATGGCGAACACGCCAAGGCATGGTCGCTCCTGGGCAATCTTTTCTTCAGCTTTGCGGTGGGACTTGCGTGCGTCTACGCGATCCTGCGCATCAGCTTCGTCTGACATCACGCATTCGAGGGGCTTGAACACCATGGCCAATGCATCCGGATCCACCGCGCCCCGCGTAAACGGCAAAGCCTATCCCATCACCGACCACACCTTCGACGTGGTGGTCGTGGGCGCTGGCGGCGCGGGCCTTCGCGCCACCGTCGGCTGCTCGCAGGCGGGCCTGCGCACGGCCTGCATCTCCAAGGTCTTCCCCACCCGCTCCCATACGGTCGCGGCGCAGGGCGGCATCTCCGCCTCGCTCGGCAACATGGGTCCGGATGACTGGCGCTGGCACATGTATGACACCGTCAAGGGGTCCGACTGGCTGGGCGATCAGGACTCCATCGAATATCTCTGCCGCAACGCGCCCGAAGCCGTTTACGAGCTGGAGCATTGGGGCGTGCCCTTCTCCCGCACCGAAGAGGGCAAGATCTACCAGCGCCCCTTCGGCGGCATGACCACCAACTATGGCGAGGGCACCGCCCAGCGCACCTGCGCCGCCGCCGACCGCACCGGCCACGCCATCCTGCACACGCTCTATGGCCAGGCCCTGCGCAACTCCACCGAGTTCTTCATCGAATATTTCGCCATCGACCTGATCATGGATCAGGCCGGGCGTTGCTGCGGCGTCGTCTGCATCAAGATGGATGACGGCTCGATCCATCGCTTCCGCGCCAGCCAGACCATTCTGGCGACCGGCGGCTATGGCCGCGCCTATTTCTCCGCCACGTCAGCCCATACCTGCACCGGCGATGGCAACGCCATGTTGCTGCGCGCCGGCCTGCCCCTGCAGGACATGGAATTCGTGCAGTTCCATCCCACGGGCATCTACGGCTCGGGCTGCCTCATCACCGAGGGCGCGCGCGGCGAAGGCGGCTATGTCACCAACAGCGCGGGCGAGCGCTTCATGGAGCGCTATGCGCCCTCCGCGAAGGATCTCGCCTCCCGCGACGTGGTCTCGCGCGCCATGACCATCGAGATCCTGGAAGGCCGCGGCGTCGGCAAGAACAAGGATCACATCTATCTCCACCTCGATCATCTCGACCCGAAGATCCTGCACGAGCGTCTGCCCGGCATCTCCGAGAGCGCGCGCATCTTCGCGGGCGTCGATGTGACGAAGGAGCCGATCCCGGTTCTGCCGACCGTGCATTACAACATGGGCGGCATCCCCACGAACTATCACGGCGAAGTGCTGACCAAGCGCGGCGGCGATCCTGACACCATCGTGCCCGGCCTGATGGCGCTCGGCGAGGCGGCTTGCGTTTCCGTGCATGGCGCCAATCGCCTCGGCTCCAACTCGCTGATCGATCTGGTGGTCTTCGGCCGCGCCGCTGGCCTGCGCGCCGCCGAACTCGTGACCCCCGGCGAGAAGCAGGCGGAATTGCCCGCCGACTCCGCTGATCTGGCGCTCTCGCGTCTCGACAAGTTCCGCTGGAGCAAGGGCGGCACCTCCACCGCCCAGCTGCGCGACAAGATGCAGGCCACCATGCAGAACAACTGCGCGGTGTTCCGCACTGGCGAGGTTCTGGAGCAGGGCTCCAAGCTCATCCACGACGTCTGGTCCGGCGTCGCCGACATCAACATCACCGACCGTTCGCTGATCTGGAACTCGGATCTGCTGGAGACCCTCGAATTCGACAATCTCATCGTTCAGGCGGTGGTGACCATGGATTCGGCGGTCGAGCGCAAGGAAAGCCGCGGCGCCCATGCCCGCGAAGATTTCCCCAACCGCGACGACAAGAACTGGATGAAGCATACCCTCGCCTGGGCCGACGGCGACAAGAAGGCGGTTTCGATCGACTTCCGTCCGGTCCATACCTACACGATGACCAACGAAGTGCAGTATATCGAGCCCAAAGCTCGCGTGTACTGATCCAGCATCGCCCGGAGTCAAAACCGAAATGGTCGAACTCGCGCTTCCCAAGAACTCCCGCCCCACGGTCGGCAAGACCTGGCCGCGTCCCGCCAACGCCAAGAATGTGCGCGAATTCCGCGTCTATCGCTGGAATCCCGACGACACGGCCAATCCCCGGGTCGACACCTATTTCGTCGATATGGACGATTGCGGGCCCATGGTGCTGGACGCGCTGCTCTATATCAAGAACAAGGTCGACGCGACGCTGACCTTCCGCCGCTCCTGCCGCGAGGGCATCTGCGGCTCCTGCGCCATGAACATCGACGGGACGAACACCCTCGCCTGCACGAAGGACATGACCTCCATCAGCGGCGCCATCAAGATCTATCCGCTCCCGCATATGCCGGTGGTGAAGGATCTGGTGCCTGACCTCACCCGCTTCTACGCCCAGCACGCCTCCATCGAGCCCTGGCTGAAGACCGATACGCCCCAGCCCGAGAAGGAATGGCGCCAGTCGCCGGAAGATCGCGTCAAGCTCGACGGGCTCTACGAGTGCATCCTGTGCGCCTGCTGCTCGACCTCGTGCCCGAGCTACTGGTGGAACGGCGACCGTTACCTCGGCCCC
>CAMDOY010000146.1 GCA_945903655.1 Rhizobium sp. Q54
CCGAAGTAAGGGAGTAATGGCCGCCAATCATTGCTGAGGGGCTCTCGCGTGCCCAGTCCCAGCCACCAGAATGCGGGGGCGTCGAAGACGGTGGATTCTATAATCAGGGGCGCAACAAGAACAGCCAGCGCGATCACCACCACAAGCCACAAGGGCGCCCGCAACAAAGGCAAAGCGAGCAGGCTCGACAGCGCGATGCAATGCAATATGCCAAAGAAGATGAAGCTCTGCGGAAAGAGCAAGTAAGTCGCCGCGCTGACGCCCGCCGCCGCTGCGCTAATCACCAGAAGCCGCCGCCAGAAGGCGCTCCTGTTCACCCCATCGCGCGAGGCCAGCGCCAGACTCGCGCCCACCAGAAACAGAAAGCTCCCGGCGACCCCATGGCCAAAGCCCATGACTGCGGGCTCAAAGGGTAGCTCCGGCGACACCAGCTCGAAATAGCCGAGATCCCAGATCAGATGGAACGCGAACATGCCCAGCAGCGCCAGGCCCCGCAGCGCGTCAATCGCCTCAAGGCGCTGCGAGGGCTGGTCTTGCGTCACTGCGGCGGCTTGGCCGAGAAGTGGCTGAAGACCATGTCGGGCGCCGAGAGATTATGGATCGAGGGAATGGTGCGCCCCGCCCAGAACTCCGTCGCCTGCGCCTGTTTGAAGGTGGGGATGGTGGATTCGCCCCAGCCCTCGCCGCCCTTGCTGCGCCAGGCCAGTCGCGCCACGTCGGAGTTGAACTCGGTGGCGTACATGGAGCGCAGGGTCACGAAGGGCGCGCCTGCGGGCATGGCTTCGGACATGCCGATATCCATCACGATGCGCTCCTGATCAATGGTCTCGATCTTGATCGTGGCGGAGCCGCCGCGCAGAAAATTCAGGGTGAAGGTCTTGGTCTTCGGGTCAAAGGCCACATCTTTCAGGGCGACGATGGGGCGCTCCTGAATTTCGACGGGTCCGACCAGAAAGGACGAGCCATAGGCGGTCCAGCGCATGTCACCGAAGGGCAGGGGGCGCGCGCGCCAGTAGCCGTCGGCGGGATAGAAGACGAGCACCTCTTCGGCGCGCTCGCGATAGCGCATCCACAATTGCACGAGATGCAGGCCATTCTCCACCTTGTCGCCCACGCGCACAGGCACATTGGCCGGGCGCCAGAAGGAGGGGAAGGTGTAGCCCGTGAGCCAGAACTCCGGCGTCTCCCAGAAGGTGACGCGGCGGGAGTTGTCGGCCTTGAAGGAAGGATCGCGCGTCATGTCGCAGGCCGTGAAATCCGGCGCATAGCGATCCGCATTGATCATGTTGATGAAGGAGGGATGCGAGGCCTGAATGCGGAAATGGCGCACGACCGGCGAGATGAAATCGATCTGCACATTGTCCTTCTCCGCGCAGAGCACGGGGACGGTCTTGTTCACCACATCCACCGCGACCTCATTGGGGTCGATGCCAAAGGCGGGCACGAAGGGCTTGTCGATGGTGGTGAGGGTGGACTGCGGCGGCGCCTTGGTTTGCGCGGCGACGGGCAATGCCGCAAGGGCGGTCAGAACTAACGAGGCGAGGAAAGGGCGCATCATGCGAGGGTCCTTGCTGGGGAGGGTTGATCTATGCGGCGTCGCGGGCGCGTTGCGCAATGGTTTCGTCGAGGGCTCTGAGAATTTCGGGCTGGTCGATTTCCTCGGGCAGGGCGCAGAGTTTGAGCCCTGCGAGGAAACGCCCAAGGCCAGGTGACGCTGTCATGACAGCGAAGGGCGCGGCCACCAGATAGCCCAGCGTCAGGGGCAGAGACCACAGCAGCAGGTTCGGCGCCATGAGGCCCGTCACGAGGAAGATCAGCGCGCCGAACAGGGTCTGCGGCCAGAGCCCTGCAAAGGCGGTGGCGTAGGAGAGGGAGTGGGCGTCGCGCGCCTGCCCGTTCCACATCACTGATTTGCCGAAGAGAAGCCCGATCATGAAGAGGCTCGTGCGCAGGGTCGTCGCCGCGCCCAGCAAAAACGAGAAGGCGAGTTCGAAGAGGCAGCCCGCCGTGAAGCGCGCCACGCCGCCATAGCGTTTCATTTCGCCCGGCGTCAGCATGATGTCGATGAAGCCCGCGAGCTTGGGCGCGAGATACATCAGCAGAAACACGCAATAGAGCCCGATGGCGGAGGCGGCGGGAAACAGCGCCATGTCCTCGCCATCGAAGGGCTTGAGCGCGCTCAGCAGGATGATCGCGGTCCAGGCCGGGACGCCCATGAACATCATGATGGCCCAGATCAGCTGAAAGCGGCTCATGGGCATGATGCCCTTCAGGCCCAGCAGCTTCAGATATTGCATATTGCCCTGACACCAGCGCAGATCGCGCCGCGTGAATTCCAGCAGGGTCGGCGGATTGTCTTCATAGCTGCCGCATTCGCGCGGCAACACGCGGACTTCATAGCCCGCCCGGCGCATCAGCACGGCTTCCACCTGATCGTGGCTGAGGATCTGTCCGCCCAGCGGCGGCTTGCCCGGCAGTTCCGGCAGGTGGCACTCATTGGCGAAGGGGGCGATGCGCACCAGCGCGTTATGGCCCCAGAAGGGCCCGCAGTCCCCCGCCCACCAGGCGCTGCCCATGGTGTAGGGCCGCATGCCATGGCGCATGCCGAACTGGAACACCCGGGCGAAGGCCGCCTGAGAGGGCGCCCCCACCACGAGGCTCTGGAGGATGCCGAGTTTGGGATGGGCCTGCCCGATGCGCACCATCTGCAGAATCGTCTCGCCGGACATGAGGCTGTCGGCGTCAAGCGGGAGCATGAATTCGTGATCCTGCCCCCAGCGCAGGCAGAAATCGCGCAGGTTCCCCGCCTTGAAGCCCTCGTTGCTGGTGCGGCGGCGATAGAAAAGGCGCGCGGCGTCCGCCCCCGCCCTTGCGCCCCAGGCGGCGAAGGCGGCCTCTTCCTGCGCGGCTACAGCGTCCTCGTTGGTGTCGCTGAGCACATAATAGCTGAACAGCGCGCCCTCGCCGGTGGCGTCGATGCTGGCTTTCACGGTCTCCAGCCGCGCGAAGGCGCGGGCCGGGTCTTCGTTGCGCACGGTCATCAGGATGGCGGTGCTTTTCACGATGGGCTTGTGCAGGTCGCCGTCGCTGGCGAAGGCGGCCACGCTCTCCATGGCGTCCTCCTGCCGCAAGAGGTAGAGCCCCAGAAGGGCGTTCCAGACCCCCAGCACGCTCCAGGGAGCGGCGATGGCGAAGCAGGCGAAGATCAGAACATCGATCACGCTCCACCCGCCCGCGCCCAGAATCTGGGCGAGCCAGGCCAGCAGAACGAGATAGGCCGCGCCCGTCACGAGGGCTGAGATGCGGCGCCGACGCGCCAGCTCCCCCGCGCTCTGCAGGCCCATGGGCGTCAAGGGCTCGTCGGTCCTGGCGGCTTTCGCTGGGTTGGGCATGGGCTGCTGGCGCTCTTGCGGCTGGAATTGGGACGGCGGATGTCGTAGCGAGGCGCGAACATAGTGGGAGCAGCGCGCGTGGTCGAGATCAAAACCCCGGATGGGGAGCAAGCAATTGCCCTTTGGTACGCTGAAGCTGGCGTCGTGGACCTGCGCCCGGCCAAGGCCGAGGCTGGACCCGGGCAGGCGCTGGTGCGGATGCTCTGGTCGGGCCTCAGCCGGGGCACGGAGCGGCTGGTCTTCACCGGGCGGGTTCCAGCCTCCGAGCACGAGCGCATGCGCGCCCCCCTGCAGGAGGGGTCTTTCCCCTTTCCGGTCAAATATGGCTATTGCGCCGTGGGCCTTGTGGAGGCTGCGGCGGAGGCGCCGGAGCTGGTGGGCCGCAGCGTCTTCTGCCTGCATCCCCACCAGACGCGCTTCGCCGCGCCGATTTCCATGCTGACGCCCCTGCCCGACGCCCTGCCGCCGCGCCGGGCCGTGTTGGCCGCCAATATGGAGACCGCCCTCAACGCCCTCTGGGATTCCGGCGCAGGGCCGGGGGACCGCATCGTGGTGGTGGGCGCGGGGCTCGTGGGCCTGCTGGTGGCCTATCTGGCGGCGGGCCTGCCGGGGGCGGATGTGACTGTGGTGGACCTCGACGCCAGCCGCCAGCCTCTCGCGGAAAGCTTCGGCGCCGGCTTCGCCACCCCTGGGGATTTCGGATCGCCGGGCGACGCCGACGTGGTCTTCCACGCCAGCGCGGCGGCGGCGGGGCTCGGGGTGGCGCTGGGCGCCGCTGCGCTTGAGGCGCGGGTGGTGGAGCTGAGCTGGTATGGGGAGGGGGATGTCCCCGCGCCCCTGGGCGGCGCCTTCCACAGCCGCCGCCTCACCCTCGTCTCCTCGCAGGTCGGCCAGGTCGCGCCCACCCGGCGGCCCCGCTGGAGCTATGGGCGGCGGCTCGCCAAGGCGCTGGAGCTGCTGGGAGATGCGCGGCTGGAGGCGCTGATCACCGAGGACGTGGCCTTCGCGGACCTGCCGCAGGCCCTGCCGAGGCTGCTGGCGCCGGGGGCCTCGGGGCTGGCGACGGTGGTGGGTTATGGGGGTTCCGGGGGCGGCTGACTTCTAATGAGCGGAGCTCAAACTTCTAATTATCGGAAAGCTGACTTCTAATTAACGGAAGCAAAACTTCTAATTAATGGGTAATTGACTTCTAATTAGCGGATACCTAAACTCCTGATTATCGGGGGTTCGGGGGCGTCATGTACACGCGGTTTGCGCAGCGGCGGGTGGCGGAAGCCCTTGCGGACACCCCTGTGGTGCTGATCGTCGGACCCCGAAGGTGTGGCAAGACGACGCTTGCCCGAAACCTGGAACAATCCGGACGCCGCTACATCACGCTTGATGATCAGACGACCCTCGAGTCCGCGCAGTCAGACCCCGGCGGGTTCATCCGTGGGCTGGATCTGGCGATCATCGACGAGATCCAGCGTGTCCCCGAGCTCTTGCTGGCGGTGAAGAAAACCGTTGACGAGGATGATCGGCCCGGCCGCTTTTTGCTCACCGGCTCCGCCAACGTCATGACCCTGCCCCGTGTCGCCGATAGCCTGGCTGGCCGGATCGAAACCATCCGGATGCTTCCCCTGGCGAGGGCCGAAATCGACGGCCAGACGTCGGGCTTTCTGGAGCGCCTCTTCGAAGGACAGCTGCAAAGCCAGCCAAGCGCCATCGTCGGCGATGAGCTTGTGCGGCTCGTCCTGCTTGGCGGGTTCCCCGAGGCGATCCGGCGCGACAACGAGCGGCGGCGACAGGACTGGTTGCGGTCCTATCTCGCGTCCATTCTGACCCGGGATCTGTGGGATATCGCCGATATCGCAAGGATGACCGAGCTTCCGAAATTCGTCCAATTGCTAGCCGAGCATTCCGGGCAGTTGGTCAATTTCTCGCAGGTCGGGGCGGGCGTCAACGTCAGCTACAAGACGGGGCAGCGCTATGTCGGGTTGCTGGAGCAGGTCTTTCTCATCGCGACGGTGCAGCCCTGGTTCACCAATGGCCTCAAACGCATCGTCAAGACGCCGAAGCTGCATTTCCTGGATTCAGGCTTGCTGGCTGCGGTGCGCGGCCTGACGTTTGACCGGGTCAAGGCGGATCGCGCGGCGTTTGGCGCGGTGCTGGAGAGCTTCGTGTTCTCGGAGATGCTGAAGCTCATGACGGGTTCGGACCTGCGGCTGACGCCCTGGCATTTCCGCGATGGCGAGATGCGCGAGGTGGATATCGTGCTCGAACGGGATGACGGGATGATCGTGGGGATCGAAGTGAAGGCGAGCGCCACGGTCAGGCCTGGGGATTTCGCGGGCATGAAGGTCCTGGCGCAGGCCTGCGGGGACCGGTTCGCCTTTGGCGTGGTCCTCTATGACGGCGCGGACGTGGTGCCGTTCGGTGACCGCCTTGCCGCGGCGCCGTTGTCGTGTTTGTGGAGGTGACGCCCCCTATGAGGGGGCGGAATTTGCGCTGACAGGCAATTTTACTTGACCTCGACTTTATCACTATCAATGATCATCGCCTACAGATTCAGCCCGGCAACAGCGCCGCAGTGGAGATCAAAACGGGCGAGTGGCGCGTGATTGAGTATCTGCTGTCGCCGGTGGTCCAGGCGGTGTCTCAGGCGGGGAGGGAGCGGTGAGTGCTAAGAATTGGTTATATGTTCCGGTCGAACTTATGGAACCGCTGTTACCAACGACCTTGTTTTTGTTATTCCTGTTTTTTTACAACATCATGGTGATAGGCATTGTAACTTCTATTTTTTTAATTGCTATTTATAAAGCAAGGGATCGATTTTTCCGTTACATAACGCGGGAAGAATATACACCTGAAAATAGCGCGGCTGGATATAAGAAAGCGAGCGCGATCATCTTGCCGTTGCTAAATGGGCGGTTTTATTTGATCGTGGTGTTTTATGCTCTTGTTATGGCCTTGTCTTCCTCGGGCTGGTCACATGCACAGCAAAGCGCCACACTCTGCGTGCTGGCGCTGTTTATTGCTGTCCTCACGGCGATCTTCGACGGTCCTGATGACCAGTGGCGCGAAAAGCGCGCGGCAATGAGTTCCGGCGCCCTCGCCTTTTGGTACATGCTTCTCTTCGCAAACGGCTATTTCTTTCTAGTGCTCGTTGCAGGAGACGGAACTGGGGTTGGCTTCCGTCCCGGCCGCTATGAGCCATACTTGGGATGCATCTTCCCGGTATACTTGGGGGTTTCTCTTCGCCGCCTCTTTAATTTTCCAAAGCCACTATGACTTGAGCTTTCCAGACCGGGTTGAAGCGACTGGAATGCAAAGCTCCCATAGCTTTCCCAGCAAATACCTCTACACTGTGCCCATCCCAACCCAGCCAGGAGCTGCCCATGTTCGCCGTCGAAGTGCGCGACCACATCATGATTGCGCATAGTTTCAAGGGGGAGCTGTTCGGCCCCGCCCAGAAGCTTCATGGAGCGACCTTCGTGGTCGATGTGGCCTTTTTCCGCGAGGAGATCACCGCCGATGGGGTCGTGGTCGACATTGGCCGGGCCCATGACGCCCTCAAGGCGACCCTTGGTCCGCTCAACTACCAGAACCTCGACGAGCTCCCCCAGTTCGCGGGCAAGCAGACCACCACCGAATATCTCTCCAAATATATCTTCGACGCCATGGCCGGCGCCGCCCGTTCGGGCGCTTTGGGGCCCGGCGGCGAGGGCATCTGCAAGATCCGCGTCAATCTGCATGAATCCCATGTGGCGCGGGCCTGGTACGAGGGCGCGGTCTAAACCGTGACCCCAGCCCTCTTCGCCATTCCCGGCGATCTTTCCACCCTCACGGGGGGCTATGGCTATGACCGGCGCATGCTGGCGGCCCTGCCCGCCTGCGGGGTGTCGGCCACGCATCTGCCCCTGCCGGGCGGCTTCCCCTTTGCGGACGCCGCCACGGTGGCGGAAAGCCTGCGACTTCTGGCCCAGGCGCCGCCCGACCATGTGCTGCTGGTGGATGGTCTGGCGCTGGGCGCGCTGCCGCCCGATGGGCTCGCGGAGCTTGCGGCGCCGCTAGTGGCGCTGGTGCATCATCCGCTGGGTCTCGAGAGCGGGCTCGCGCCCGGCACGGCCCGCGCGCTGATCGACAATGAACGGGCGGTGCTGGCCCATGTTCGTCATGTCATCGTCACCAGCCAGACCACCCGCGACACCCTCATCGCCGACTTCGGCGTGACGGCGGAGCGCATCACTGTAGCCGAGCCCGGCACCGACCCCGCCCCCCGTTTTCAGGGTTCGGGCGGGCAGGGCGTGGCGCTTCTGGCCATCGGCTCCATCACCCCGCGCAAGGGGCATGGGGTTCTGGTGGAGGCGCTGGCCGGTCTGGCCCATCTGCCCTGGAGCCTCACCCTCATCGGCAGCCCTGACCGCGACCCCGCTTGCGCGGCGCAGGTGCGGGCCTCCATCGCCGCCCATGGGTTGAGCGAGCGCATCACGCTTGGCGGCGAGGCGCCGGAAGAGGCCCTTGGCGTCGCCTATGCGGGCGCCGACCTCTTCGTGCTGCCCTCTTTATATGAGGGTTATGGCATGGTGCTGGGCGAGGCCATGGCGCGTGGCCTGCCCATCGTCACGACCACAGGCGGCGCCGCTGCCCAAACCGTCCCCGACGCCGCCGCCCTCAAGGTCCCCCCCGGCGACGTGCTGGCCCTGCGCGAGGCCCTGCAAACCGCCATCACTGATCCCGCCCTGCGCGCGCGCCTCTCCGACGCCTCATGGTTGGCCGGGCAAGGCCTGCCGCGCTGGGGCGATGGGGCGGCCTTGATCGCGTATGTCCTTCATTCCATCGCCGGAGCCAAACCATGACAGGATTTTCCGCCGCATGGCTCGCCCTGCGCGAGCCCGCCGACCACCGCGCCCGCAACGCCGCCGTGCGCGACGCCGCCATCGCCCATCTGGCAGCCAAAGCCGCCCCGCGCCTTGTGGATCTGGGCTGCGGTTCGGGCTCCAACCTGCGGGCGCTGGCGCCCCATCTGCCCTCCGGCCAGATCTGGCGCCTCGTGGACGCCGACCCTCTCCTGCTGCAAGCCGCCCGGCAGGCCCT
>CAMDOY010000147.1 GCA_945903655.1 Rhizobium sp. Q54
CATCACCGTCTTCCAGCGCACGCCCGCCTTCGTCGGCCCCCGCCCCGAAAAGCGCTTCTCCCCCGCACGGCGCGCCTTGTTTCGCACCCTGCCCTTCCTGCGCAAGCTCGACCGCCTGCGCGTTTATCTCAATTACGAGAAGAATTTCCAGGTGCAGATCGATCCGGCCGAGCGCGAGACGCGGGTCGCCACCGCCCGCGCCTTCGTCGCCCGCGAGGTCACGGACCCCGTCAAGCGCGAGAAGCTGATGCCCGCGACGACCGCTGGCTGCAAGCGCAACGTGCGCTCGGGCCTGTTTCTGAAGGCGCTGGACCGGCCGGACGTGGAGATCGTCACCGACCCCATCGACCACTTCACGCCCGAGGGGGTCCTGACCAAGGATGGCGTGCTGCATGAACTCGATGCGGTGATCTACGGCACCGGCTTCGCCGCCTCGCAATATCTGTCGACCTTCGACGTCATCGGGCCCGAGGGAACCAACCTGCGGGAGACCTGGGGCGATGCGGCGGAGGCCTATCTGGGCGTCACGGTCGCGGGCTATCCGAATTTCTTCATGATTTACGGGCCCAACACCAATGCGCAGAGCTCGATCATCTTCATCATCGAATGCCAGATCAATTACATCCTGAAATGCATCCGCATGCTGACACAGGGACGGCGCAGGCTGGAGGTGAAGGCCAGCGTGCAGCAGGCCTATAACGCCATGCTGCAAACGCGCCTTGCGGGCACAAGCTGGGCGAGCGGCTGCGCCAGTTATTTCATGAACCAGGCGGGGCGCATCGTGACCCAGTTTCCCGACACCACGCGCCGCTACAAGGCCCTGACGCGCAGCCCGCAGGCCAGCGATTTTCGCCCGGACTGAGGGCTAGACCCCCAGCAGGTTCAGATCCACCGCCCCGCCCATGGCCAGATAGCCGATGCGATTGGGATGCAGCCCATCGCCGGGTCCGCCGATGGAGGAGCCGGGCTTCATATGGGCGCGCAGGCCCCCGGTTTCCGGGTCGCGGGTTGGCGTCGAGAAATCGATGATCCCGTCGAAGAGGCCGCAGGTTCTCAGAAATTCGTTATAGGCGAGGCGCTTGGCCTCCACCTCCGCACTGCCGTGGCTGGGGATGGCGGCGCCGAAGGCCGAGGTGAGTAGGCCCGCCAGAATACGCACGCCGGGAATGCCCGCGCGCATCCGCGCCACGCCGGAGGCGACGCCTGCGGTCACATCCTCCACAGACGACTTCGAGAAGCCATAGTCATTGATCGACTCCAGCCAGATCACCGTCGTGACGCCTGACAGGGAGATCACGTCGCGGTCGAGACGCTCCAGCGCCGAAGGGCCGCCGTCCGTGGGCTTGGACACGTCATAGACCCGGGGCTGGATGACCTCGTTGGCGCTGATGCCCTGATTGACCACGGCGGCGCGCAGGCCCGCCGCGCGCAGCCGCCGCGCCAGCACATCGGGCCAGCGATCATCCCCATTGATGGTGGTGGCCGAGCCATCCGTGATGGAATCCCCGAAACAGACGATGACCGGCGCCGCTGTGTGCATGTCCATGGCGTCGAGGAAATACCAGGAGGTCGTGGGATAGGGGAAACCCGCCTCCCCCTCGTCCGCGCAGGGCGATGGCGCCCCGGGCTCGCTGAGATAGCAGGTCTGCATGGACTTGGCGTGCCAGGTCATGGGGCCGCTTTCGCCCACCACATGGAAACTCACGGCAAGCTTGCGCCCCTCTATCAGCGCATCGGATGTCGGGAGATGATCAAGGGCGACAGGATCGCTCCACCGGGTCGTCCCGGCGGGAATGACCACGGAGGCCTGCCCATCGAACAGAACCGGCCGGTTGGTACCCGCCAGCACCGCGCTGCTGGTGGCGTACAGGCCCACGTGAACGTCGCTCAGGGACAGGGGGCGCGAGCCCAGCGCATTGCTGAACCGCAGGCGCAGATGGGAGCCCCAGAGCGAAGGCCGCACCACCAGGCGGAAGCTCTGGTCGCAGGCGCCGCGTGCGGGATCGGGGAAGACGCGATCAAGATCGGGCTGGGCGGTGGCTTTTCCGGCGGGATAGGGCCCCTGATCGGCGCTCGCCCAAACCGTGGCCCAGGACATGGCGTCATTGTTATCTTGCGCGGTCATCGGATCCCCCCTGCTCTTTGGCCATGATTACGCCATGGGCGATGCAGCTGCGCAAGAGGGCCTGTGAAACGGCCACCGGCGCCCTGACCCGGGGATTCCGCCTAGCGGTCAGCCGCACGCATTGCGCCTGTAAAAAAAGCGTCATTCGAATCGCAGATCCTCCATTCATGGGATCACGCTTCAAACATCATCACGCTCAGCGCTACGACTTTCGTAACTGCGCCGCCTTCTCGTGGAGGCGGCGTTTTTAGTTCTGCATTGCCCGGGTTTCTTCCAATTGGGGGTCTGTATGGCGAAGAACAAACCACGTAGACGCGAATTCGACCAGGATGCATCAGCCGTCGTCATTCCCATCGGGAAGAAGAAAAAATATCAGGCCGAGAGGGGACCGCCGCCCATTCTGGCGATGAATGCAAAGCAGGCGGAATATCTGGGATATCTGCGCAGCCACCCGCAAGTCTTCGTGCTGGGCCCGGCCGGAACCGGAAAGACCTGGATCGCGGCAAGCTACGCCGCCGACCTCTATAGAGCAGGCGTGGTCAAAAAAATCATTCTCACACGGCCCAACGTGCCCTGCGGTCGATCCCTTGGTTTTTTCCCCGGTTCTCTCGAGGCGAAATTCGCCCCTTGGGCTGTGCCCATCACCGACGCGATCCGTGATCGGCTTGGCCCCGCCGTCTATGACATCGCCGTCAAGAACCAGAATATCGAGGTTGTCCCCTTCGAAGTGATGCGGGGGAGGTCATGGAAGGACGCTTTCGTCCTCCTGGACGAAGCGCAAAATACATCCGCCGTCGAGATCAAGATGTTCTTGACGCGCATTGGCGAGGATTGCGTCACGGTCATCAACGGCGACATCGCCCAATGCGATCTGGATCGCGACTCCGGCCTGCGGGTGGCGCTGCAACTCATCCGTGACAAGGGGATTCCCGTTCCGGTCGTGGAGTTCACAGTCGATGACATCGTGAGGTCCGGCATATGCGCCATGTGGGTGCGGGCTTTCGAGGGCGCCCCCAAACCATGCGCTTTGCCCTCCTTCATTTCAAAACCATAATGAATTGATCAGATTAACACATTCATGGTGAGGGAAAATTAACCAAGAAAAGACATGATCGCAGGCATAACAGTCATTCTGTTGGCGCTCATGGTTCGCGAGCGGCAGTGGTGAATGGCCATTCGTGTCATGAGATCTCGTGAGAGTTGATTTTGGTTCGTCGCTTCGCTTTCGACCCACCGCGCAAGAAACGGCCCAGGTCTCTGCTGGGGACCGCCAAAGGCTTGCTCTTGCCGATGGGCGCAGTTGTGATCTTGTTCATGGCGGCGGCGGGCTCCACGAGCACGCTCTGGGAGCAATTATCCTCAGCGATGGAGCAGGACGCCACGCGCCCTCAGGCCAGTCTCCCGGCACAAGCCAGTTCTTCTTTCAAAACGGGTTTGGCGGCGTCGCCCCCGCATAGACAGCAAGAGCAGATGAGCCTGGCGCTTGCGCTCGCAGGCCCCACATCCCTTGGCGCCTTCTCCTCTGGATCGTCCAAGGCGCCGGTTCTCGACGGTGGCTTCCTCATGGCCTCGGCGAACACACCGCCCTCCGCCAGCGCGCCGATTATCGTCGCGGAGGTCTCGACCAAGCCTGTTGAGATCCCCTTGCCGCCCGCAAATCCGTTCCGTCTGCAAGCCCCGGCCCCCGCCCCGGTTGTGCTCGCGACCCGCGAGCCGCCCCCTGCGCCACGCACAACGGCGCCTTCGCGGCGCTCCGCGAGCATGCCCGCGCCTTCGGAAAAAGGCTTCTTCGAGCGCATCTTCGGCGCCAGCGAGTCCGCGCCCTCAACAGCCCTCGCCTATGCGCCCATGGATCAGGGAAGCCTCAGCGGATGGGGCACGCCCGCGCCGCAAAAGCGCAATCTGGCCGATGGCAAAACCGCCATCTACGATATTTCCAGCAAGACCGTACTGATGCCGAACGGCCAACGCCTTGAGGCCCACTCCGGCCTTGGCGACCTCATGGATGATCCCCGTTCCATGCATCTCAAGAACCGGGGCGTCACGCCAGCCAATGTCTATAACCTGCGCATGCGCGAGGCGTTGTTCCATGGCGTGCGCGCGATCCGCCTCATTCCCGTGAACGAAAGCCGGATGTTCGGACGCGACGGCATTCTGGCGCATACATACATGCTGGGCCCGCGCGGCGATTCCAACGGCTGCGTCTCCTTCAGGGATTATGACGCCTTCCTGCAGGCCTTCCTCAGAGGCGAAGTCACGCGCATCGCCGTGGCGGAAACGGCCAGTTCAGCGCTGGCGCTGATGGCGTCGCTGCAATAGGCGCGAGGCCTTCGCTTTCCCACGCCAGGATGACGTCGCCTTCACCCGGCGGAAGCGGCGCTTCGACCATGTCCGGCGGCATCATGACTGGGCCGATCAGTTCATCACCCACGGCAACTATATGCGCCAGCAACGCCGGACCTGCCAATTGCTCCCGCAGGTTCAGCACCTATGACCAGCTTGGCCTTCAGATCTAGCGCACAGGTTTTGGATCAACCGAGATAGCCAAGCCGCCCTGCGATAACGCCAACCACAATGGAAAGCACAATCGGGATCAGGGGATTTTGCTTCGTCAAGGCGACGAAGATGGCGACGCCTGCGGCGATAAAGACGCCGATGAGCCCATCAACCGCTATTTTTCCGGTGATCAGCGCGCTCGCCATCATGAGGCCGATGACGATGGGCGGAAGGCTCATCCGCACCAGGTTGAACAACGCTGATTTGGAAAAGCGCACCTCCATCCGGCCTGCGATGATCGCCAGAATGCCCGGCGGCAGGATCACCGCGAATGTCGCCACCAACAAGCCCGGCACGCCAAAGCCGCGCCAACCAATCAGGCTCATGAGCATGATGTTGGGACCGGGCGCCATTTGGGAGACGGCGAAGGCGCTGGCGAATTCCGCATCAGTGGCCCAATGATAGACGTCCACCGAAATGCGGTGGATTTCAGGAACCATGACGAGAATGCCGCCGAAGGAGACCAGAGCGGTCGTGGCGAAGGAAACCGCCAGAAACAGGAGGCCCAGCAGGTTCATGTCTCTCTCCGCATGTAGGAGAAGGTCAAGGCCACGATCATCAAGGCGATCATGGTCGGGATCATCGGCAGGCGCAAAATGCCGATGGCGCCGAATGACGCCACCGCCAACAGGATGGCGGGAAGCGTGCGCAGCACGCGAAACGACGCCTTGAGCGCCACTCCAAAACTCAGGCCTGCGGCGGCGGCGACGGAGGCTATAGTGCCATAGCGAACCTCTGGCACATCGGCGAATTGATCATAAATGAGCGCGAGCGCGATCAGGCTAATCAGGGGCACGCACAACAATCCGCCGATGGCGCAGACAATGCCCCGCAATCCCTGAAAGCGATCAGCGATCATGATGGAAGTATTGATCGGGGAGGCGCCGGGAAGGATCTGGGCCAGACCAAAGGTCATCGTATATTCTTCGGCGGTCAGCCACTTGCGCTTGTCCACCACCACATGAAAGAGCGCATTGGCGATGCCGCCAAAGCCGATCATCCCGACGGTCGCAAATCCAAATAACAGATCAAGGCATGAAACATGTTGCGGTCGGGGATTTTCCGGTGAAGCTGTCGGCTCTTGACCACTATCCATTTTTTCTACCTGTTCTGACAGGCAGGCGCGCCCATCCCTTCACGCAGTCAAACCTAGCACATGTCCCGCCGCATTTTAAAATAGCGTAAACAGAGTGACGGCCCCATACGCCCCGGGCCTTCGCCCCACTCAGGACGCCAAAGGCGCCATTTCCGCTAGAAGCACTTTTGTCATGTCGTCAAAAACGCTGGACCAATCACCTCTGGACCTCTGGCGGAACAGACGGACCGTCGGATACCAAGGGCTATCTTCACGATCAAGCATCCATCGCCAGTCCGGCACATGTTTCAAGGCGACCCAGGTCCTGATCCCCAGCGCGCCTGCAAGATGCGCCACCGCCGTATCCGACGTGATCACGAGATCACAGCACTTCATCACCGCGGCCGTATCCAGAAAGGCATCAGCCCCCCCGTCAAAGTCCGCACCGAGGGTCTCCACGACCATTCCATCCGGCAGATCAGCCAATTGCGCCTCGCCATCCCCCCGATGAAGGCTGACAAGACGCACCCCCTCGATTTTCGAGAGTCCCTCGAACAGGCTCAAGGGAAAGGATCTGCCAAAATCGATTTTATTGCGGCTGCCTTGCCAGCAAATGCCGATCTTGAAGCCCTTAGATCCCAGGCGATCTCGCCAATGCCTGATGCGATCGGGTTGCGCGAAGAGATAAGGACAATCGCTCGGCACGCTCTCCAAAGTCGTTCGAAAGGCGAGCGGCAAACTCATGAGCGGGACATGGTAATCAAAATCCAGATTTCTGTCATCGACATCAACGATCTCCATGTCATCGCTGACGGTAGAGACCAGGCGCCGTAATTTTTTATGTGGCGCAAACAAAACCTTGGCGCCAGCTTTTACAAGCATGGGAACATAGCGGCAAAACTGGATCGTATCCCCCAAACCCTGTTCATAATGGACCAGAATCGACTTGCCCGAGATAGGCTCATCGCCAAGCCAGAGGGGCTGGGGAAAAGACCGGTTTCCATCGGGCTCCGCGCCTTTCTTCCGCCATTCATAAAGCGCCCAGCCAGAGGATAAACATCCATCTGTCAACTTGACGATTCCTTTATTCGCATAGGCGTCCGCGAAGTCGTCTTTCATGGAAATGGCCATGTCATAGGCCTTTATGGCCTCATCAAGGCGCCTCAAATCCTTCAAGGCGACCCCACGGTTCAAATAAATTTCTTTATAATATGGATTGATTTCGAGGGCTTTATCATAGGCCTCCAGGGCCTCTTCAAGTTGATCGACATCCTTCAAGGCCAATCCACGATTCAAGCAAGCGTCAACGTAATCTGGCGAGAGGGCGATTGCTCTATCGAAACAAACAAGCGCCTCACGTGGTTGATTGTTGTTTTTCTGTACGCTTCCATAATTGACATAAGCGGTGGGGATGGCTGGACTGAGGGAAATGGCTCGCTGGTAATACTCCATCGCCTCAGGCGAACGGCCGAGATCGGCGAGGGCGTTCGCCTTGTTGGACCAGGCTTCGGCAAATTCTGATTTCAGCACAATGGCCCTGTCATAAAAAGTGAGCGCCACGTCAAGCGCGAACAGATCCTGAAACGCGACGCCGAGGTTCATGCAGGCCTCGGCATAGTCAGGCTTAATCATAATGGCGCGACGGTAAGACTCTATTGCTCTTTCGGGTCGCTTCATCGCCCTCAGGGCGACGCCTCGATTGATCCAAGCCTCTGCATAAAGAGGATTTACCAGAAGCGCCTTGTCATACCAGCTGATCGCCTCATCAAGCCGTCTGTTCGCTTGCAGGCAAGCGCCGAGACTAAAACAGGCTTCAGCGAGACCGGGCGCAGCGAGCAAGGCTCTTTCGCATGCCGAAATCGCCAGATCTGGTTGGCCTAGTTCACGCAAAAGATGTCCATAATTGAGCAGGGGCCCATGAAGATCCGGCCTGAGCGAAACAGCCTTTTCGTAAGAAGCCAGAGCTTCAGGAATTCTGTTCAAATTCTTGAAGCAATTTCCACGGTTCGTATAAGCCTCCGGGACGGTTGCTCTGAGCGCGATAGCGCTATCAAAGGATTCGATCGCCGCGCCAAATTGGCCAAGCGCCATAAGAGTGTTGCCGCGATTGAAGAAAGCTTCGAAATGGTTGGGGTTGAGAGATAGAACCTCGTTATAAGCGAAAACGGCCTCTTTGATCCGTCCGAGATCGCTAAGCGTCACCGCGTAGCGAAAAGTGGATTCTTCGATCTCGATTTTGCGAATGATCGCCTGCCCATAGACATCCAATGCTTCTTGCAAGCGCAGCATCGCGCGCAGCGCATCGCCGCAACTCAAGTAAGCCGTTGCAAAATCAGGCCTGCAAGAAATCGTTTTTTGAAAGGATGCGACTGCGGCTTCCAATTGTTTCAAGTTCAGGAGCGCTTGACCGCGATTAAAATAGGCTTCGGCAAGATCAGGAACCAGCGATATGGCCATGTCATAGCATGCCACGGCCTCGGGCGAGCGGTTCATGTTTTGAAGGAACAGACCATAATTCGCGAGGATCGGCGGGTATGAAGGATTCAGCCGGATCGCCTCTTTGTAATACAGCTCCGCCTTTTCGAATTGCCGGTTCTGTTGGGCCAGAACGCCGGAATAGTGAAGCGCGTCAAAATGGTC
>CAMDOY010000148.1 GCA_945903655.1 Rhizobium sp. Q54
AGCCGCCCAACCCCGCCTATGGCAAGACCGCCAAGAGCCGTTCGCTGCACAACAATTACCTGACCCTGCCGGTCATCTTCCTGATGGTGTCCAACCACTATCCGCTGGCCTTCGGCTCCCAATGGAACTGGCTGATCGTGACCCTCGTCATGGTGATCGGCGGCGTGGTTAGGCATTTCTTCAACTCCGAACACGCTGGCAAGGGCTCGCCCTGGTGGACCTGGGCGGTGGCGGCGGCCTGTTTCATCGCCATCATCCTGCTCTCCGGTGTCTCGCGCGACGGCGGCAACGCAGCCTTGACGCCTGCGCCCAAGGTGAAGTTCGCCCAAGTGGAGGAGATCGTCACCTCCCGCTGCTCCATGTGCCATATGGCCGAGCCCGTCTGGGACGGGGTGAACGTGCCGCCGAAGGGCGTGATGCTGGATACGCCCGAGCGCATTCGCCTCCATGCGGAGCAGATCTATGTGCAGGCGGTGATGACCCGCGCCATGCCGCCCGGCGGCAATCTGACGGAGCTGAGCGAAGACGACCGCAGGGTTCTCGCGGCATGGGTGCAGGGCGGTGCGCAGGTCGACTGACCCGCACCCGGTTGCCTCCGCCCCTCCGAGCGCCTAGAAACGCATCACCCGAAACAAGGTTCTCCCATGCGCCCCTCCAAACGTGCGGCCGATGAAATGCGGCTGGTGTCGATCGAACGCAACGTCGCCCGCTATGCCGAGGGGTCCTGCCTGATCAAATTCGGCGAGACCCATGTGCTGTGCACCGCCTCCCTCGAAGACAAGCCGCCCCAGTGGCTGCGCGGTCAGGGCCGGGGCTGGGTGACGGCGGAATACGCCATGCTGCCCCGCGCCACCCATACGCGCACCCGCCGCGAGTCGACCTCGGGCAAGCAGTCCGGCCGCACCCAGGAAATCCAGCGGCTCGTGGGCCGCAGCCTGCGCGCCGTGGTGGACCTGCAACAGCTCGGCGAGCGCCAGATCGTGGTCGATTGCGACGTGTTGCAGGCCGATGGCGGCACCCGCACCGCCTCCATCACCGGCGGCTGGGTCGCCCTATATGAATGCCTACGCTGGATGCGCCAGCGCTCCATCATCAAGGAAATCCCCATCAAGGATCATGTGGCGGCGATTTCCTGCGGCGTCAGCAAGGGCGTGGCGGTGCTGGATCTCGATTACGCCGAGGATTCCGTGGCCGAGACCGACGCCAATTTCGTCATCACGGGCGCCGGCGGCCTCGTCGAGGTGCAGGCCACCGCAGAAGGCGCGATCTTCTCGCAGGAGCAGCTCGACGCCATGATCGTGCTGGCCCGCAAGGGCGTGAACGAGCTGGTGGCCCTGCAAAAGGCGGCGGTCGCGGGATGAGCCATCGTCGTCTCACCGGGCGCCTGATCATCGCCACCCACAATGGCGGCAAGCTGCGCGAAATGCGCGAGCTGATGGCGCCCTATGGGATCGACTGCGTCTCGGCGGGCGAGCTTGGCCTGCCCGAGCCCGAGGAGACCGGCGTTACCTTCATGGAGAACGCCCTCATCAAGGCCCGCGCCGCAGCCTTCGCCGCCCATCTGCCCGCGCTGGCGGATGATTCCGGGCTTTGCGTGGCCGCCCTCGATGGCGCCCCGGGCATCTATTCGGCCCGCTGGGCTGGCGAATCCAAAGACTTCACCGCCGCCATGGCTTTGGTGGAGGAGAAGGTGAAGGCGCTGGGTTGCACCACGCCGGAGCAGCGCAAGAGCTGGTTCATCTCGGCGCTGGCCATCGTCTGGCCCGATGGTCACGCGGAAGAATTCGAAGGTCGCATCGACGGCGTGCTGGTCGATCCCCCGCGCGGGGCGGCGGGCTTTGGCTATGACCCCTGCTTTCTGCCCGCGGGCCACAGCCGCACCTTCGGCGAAATGACCTCGGACGAAAAACACGGCCTGCCTGCGGACGGCTCCCTCGCCCTGTCGCACCGGGCGCGGGCCTTCCAGATGCTGGCCAAGGCCTGTCTGGACTAAACCCCCTCCACCGGAGCCGCCAGCACCAGCCAGGTCAGGCCGAAGCGGTCGGCGACCATGCCGAAGCGCTGGGCGAAGAAGGTTTCGGTCATGGGGACCAGCACCTCGCCCCCCTGCGCCAGCGCCGCGAAAATGCGGCTGGCCTGCGCCGGGTCGGGCAGGGTGATCGAGAGAGACACGCCCTTGAACGCGGTGTCTCCGCTACAGCACCCGTCCGAGGCCAGCAGCTCGGAATCGCCGATCCGCAGGCTGGCGTGCATGATCTTCTCGCCGAAGCCGGGTGGACGGGCGCCCGCCCCTTCGGGCAGGGGACTGTCCTTGTAGCGCATCATGCTGAGGATCTCGGCGCCCAGGGCGGATTGATAGAAGGTCAGCGCCTCCTCGCATCGCCCTTCGAAGGTCAGATAGGGCTGCACCCGCATGGCTGGTTCTCCAAAGCGCCATTAAGCCTTTGAGAAGTATAGATCCAAGAACGAAAGGGGCGAGCTGGACGATGGGGTGTCCAGCTCCCTCCTTCGTGTGGTCGGCCCGCCCTTATGGCGGGCGGGCGAGGTCGAATGGGCCTGTTGACCGCCCTGCGCCTCCCCCTCTTGAAGGCGGGCGCCCGCCCGACCATATCAAGTCTGCGGCGATGAGCCGGGGCGCCCATCCGGGGCCCGAACCACGAGGCGCCGAAAGGGCTTCGAATGACGCGACTACCGAACCTGAACTCCCCCTTCCTGCTGGGGTTCGACGATATCGAGCGGGCGCTGGACAGGGTCAGTCGGACCACCTCCGACGGATACCCGCCCTACAACATCGAGCGCCTGCCCCGCGCCGATGCGCTGCCCGAGCGGCTGCGCATCACCCTGGCTGTGGCGGGCTTCACCCGCGACCAGCTCGACATCACCGTGGAAGAGAACCAGCTCGTCATCCGCGGGCGCCAGCAGGACGACAAGGAACGCCAATATCTGCATCGCGGCATCGCCGCGCGGCAGTTCCAGCGCAGCTTCCTGCTCGCCGATGGCATGCAGGTGCTGGGCGCAGACCTGACCCATGGACTGCTTTCGGTTGATCTGGCCCGGCCCGAGCCGGAGAAGATGATCCGGAAGATCGACATTTCGGTGCGGGACTAAGGATTGTCCGCACCCAACGGCGGGGCCCCCCGGGGACCGCGAGAGGAGCCTGTGATGATCAATGACACCAAGCTTGCGCAGGGGCTGAGCGAGGCCCCCGTCACGGTCGAACAGCTCGCCCATATGGGCGACGGCTTCATCGCCTATGTGAAGCCCATGCGTTCGGACGAGGCGCAGAAGCTCTTCCCCCAGGTGGCGGGCATCCCCTCGGGCCTGCAGCTCTTCGCCCTGCTGAGCGCCGAGGGCGCGCCCATTCTGCTGACGGACTCCCGCGACGCCGCCGTGGCCAACGCCTGGGAGCACAAGCTGCAAACCGTCAGCCTGCACTGAGGCCATCTGGCTTCACGCATGTCATCTCAGGGTCGAGGCGCGCCGCCTCGGCCCTTTTTTGCGTCTGGAGACAGCGGCGCCATATTCTCATTTTCTGGGAAACCGATTGACGGGTCCCGGTGGCCTGATTAGGCTTGGACCCAAGTGGGGAAGACCCGGCGACGGCTTGGCGCATTGCCCTTGCCGCCCTGTCCCGCTAGAACGCCCCAGTAGCTTCGTATTGATCTGACATTTCAGCGCCAACCCGCCCCAGGCCCCAAAACCTGCCGCCGTGGAGGAAAGCATGAGCATCGCATCCGGCAAGTTCAAAGTGATCCTTTTTGGCCTGTCGAAAGCGCTTCCGCTGGCGGCGAAATTCTATCCCGCCTACGCCGAACGCCTGACGGAGCGCAATCTGACCGCCCAGATCATGGCGCGCGATGAAGAGGTGGGCCGCTGGTTCAAGATCAAGAATGGACGGGTGACCTCCCGCGCCGGGCTGCACCCCAACCCGGACGTCACCATCGCCTTCAAGAACGCCACCCTTGGCGCCGACCTGCTGACGCCCCCCTTCAACTGGCTCAACCAGATCAACGCGCAAAAAGACTTCAAGATGACCGTGGATGGTCCCGAGGACCTCTCCAACTGGTTCGCCCAGACCGTCATGCTGCTGATGAGCGTACGCCTCGACATGGGCGTGCCCCAGAAGGATGGCACGATCCGCTATTGCAACATGGCCAACGGCGGGCCGCTCTTCGTCTATGTGAAGGATGGCAAGATCATCCGCACCACCCTCATCGATTTCGACGAGACCGACCCCCAGCCCTGGAGCATCATGGCCAAGGGCGTGAAGCTGACCCCGCCGCGCAAGACCACGCTCGCGCCCCATGGGCAGAATTCCAAGGCCATCGTCTATTCGCCGGACCGCGCGCTCTATCCCATGAAGCGCGTCGATTTCGATCCCAATGGCGAGCGCAACCCACAAAATCGCGGCAAGTCCGGCTATGTCCGCATCACCTGGGAAGAGGCGCTGGAGCTGGTGTCCTCCGAAATCAAGCGGGCCAAGCGCCTGCATGGTCCCGGCGTCATGGCGGTCTCCCACGGCTCCCATCACACCTGGGGCAACATCGGCTATTACCTGTCCGCGCTCTACCGCTTCCGCAACGCGGTGGGCCATACCTCCGTCCATCACAATCCCGATTCCTGGGAGGGCTGGTACTGGGGCGCGGCCCATCACTGGGGCTATTCGCTGCGCGTGGGCCAGTCGGAAACCTATGGCACCGTGGAAGACTGCCTGCAGAATTGCGACATGGTGGTCTTCTGGTCGGCTGATCCCGAGACGACCTCAGGCTCCTATGGCGCCCAGGAAGGCACCGTGCGCCGCCAGTGGCTGAAGGACCCGCGCCTCGCCTGCAAGGTCGTGCATGTGGACCCCTTCTATAATTCCTCCGCGCAGTTCCTGCCCGGCAAGTGGTTCGCGCCCAAGCCCACGACCTCCGTCGCCATGGCCATGGCCATCGCCTATGTCTGGATTCAGGAAGGGCTCTACGACAAGGCCTATGTGGAGTCCCACACCGAAGGCTTCGACAAGTGGAAGGCCTATCTGGTCGGCGACGAAGACGGCGTGCCCAAGACCCCCGAATGGCAGGAGCTGGAGACCGGCGTCCCCGCTCGCGACGTGCGCGCGCTGGCCCGCGAATGGGGCCGCAAGCGCGTTTATCTGGCGCCCGGCGGCTGGGGCAATGGCCACGGCGGCGCCTGCCGCAACCAGACGGGCATTCAATGGGCGCGCGTGATGGTGTGCCTGGTGGCGATGCAGGGTCTTGGCAAGCCCGGCGTCAACATGGGCAACCTGCAATGGGGCACGCCCGTTGACTTCAACTTCTACTTCCCCGGTTACGCCGAAGGCGGCATGTCCGGCGACATCGAGGGCACCTCGCTGCCGGTCGAGCTCTACCAGCGCATGCCGCAGCTGCCGACCATGAACACCTCCAACCAGAAGATCCCCCGCATCTTCATGCCCGAGGCGATCCTCGAGGGTAAAGCGGAGGGCTATCTGTGGAACGGCAAGTCCATCGAGCATCAATTCGCCAAGGTGAACTATCCCGCCGCAGGGCACGCGCCGGTGCGCATGCTCTACAAATACGGCGGCTCCATGCTCTCGACGATGAACAACACCAATCGTCACGTGCAGATGTATCAGTCGGAAAATCTCGAATTCGTCGTCAACCAATCCATCTGGATGGAAGGCGAGGCGAAATTCGCGGATCTGATCTTGCCCGCCTGCACTAATTTCGAGCGCGTCGACATTTCCGAATGGGCGGCGCTGGGTGGCTATGGCCATCACGGCCAGCAGCAGCTCAACCATCGCGTGGTGATCTTCCAGGCCCCCGCGATCAAGCCGCTGGGCGAATCCAAATCCGACTACTGGATCTTCACCGAGATCTGCAAACGGCTGGGCCTCGCCAACTATTTCAACGAAGGCATGAACGAGATCGACTGGGTCAAGCGCCAGTTCGAGGCCTCCGATCTGCCGGAGTACATCACCTGGGAACAGTTCGTGAAGAAGGGCTACTTCGTGGTGCCCACGGAGAAGGAAAAGCTGCGCGCGCCCGTCTCCTTCCGCTGGTTCTGGGAGAACCGCAAGAAGGACGTGCCCGAGCCGCTGCCGCTGCCCTCCGATTACGCGGGCGAATATCTCAAGGGCTTGCAGACCCAGTCCGGCAAGCTGGAGTTCGAGTGCAATTCGCTCATTCGCGCGAACGATCCCGAGCGTCCGCCAATCGTGAAATACGAACCCTCGTGGGAGGGCCCGCATTCCGGCGTGATGTATGAAAAATTCCCGCTGATGATGCTCACGCCCCACTCGAAATATTCGTTCCACACCCAGGGCGACGGCAAGGATTCCTTCCTGCTGAACATCGAGGACCATCGCGTCAAGGTCGGCGACTGGTACTACTGGCTGATCCGCATGAACCCCCAGGACGCGGCGGATCGCGGCATCAAGAAGCATGATCTTGTGAAGGTCTATAATGATCGCGGCGCGGTGCTCTGCGCGGCGCTGCCGACCGAGCGTCTGCCGCGTGGCGTGGTGCATGGCTATGAGTCCTGCGCGATCTATGATCCGCTGGGCGAGCCCGGCAAGTCGATCGATCGGGGCGGTTGCCTCAATCTCCTGACGCCGCACAAGACCCAGACCAAGTCGACCCATTCGCTCGCCGGCGCCAATGCGCTGGTGGAGGTCGAGGTGTGGGACGGCAAGGTCGAGCACATGTCCGAGACTTTCGCGAAGATGGAGAAGGCCGCCGAGGCCGCCGCCGCTGCGAAGGTGGAAGACGCCATGGTGATGGAACCCGCGAAGTAATCAGCGTGCGGCCGGGCTGTCGAAAGACGGCCCGCCGCGCAGGAGATGAACCATGCAAAAGTGGAATATGATCATCGATGTCGCGGAATGCACGAATTGCAATCTGTGCACGCTCGCCATCATGGACGAATATGTCGACAACGACTTTCCCGGCTATTCGGCGCCCATGCCCAAGCATGGCCATCGCTGGATCGACATTCTCCAGAACGAGCGCGGACAGGGCACGCAACTCGACATCGCCTATGTCCCCACCATGTGCAACCACTGCGATGACGCCCCTTGCGTGAAGGCCTCCTGGAATGAGGCGGTCACCAAGCGGCCTGACGGCATCGTCATCATCGATCCCGTGAAGGCCAAGGGGCAGAAGCAGATCGTCGACGCCTGCCCCTATGGGCATGTCTGGTGGAATGAGGAATTGCTGGTTCCCCAGGCCTGGACCTTCGACGCCCATCTGCTGGACCATGGCTGGCCCCAGCCGCGCGGCGGGCAGGTCTGCCCCACCGGCGCCATGCGCGCCGTGAAGGTGGAAGACTCGGAGATGCAGGCCATGGCGAAGGCCCAGGAGCTCGAGCAGTTGAAGCCGGAGCTGGGGACCAAGCCCCGCGTCTGGTATCGCAATCTCTGGCGCTATTCGACCGCCTTCATCGCTGGCAGCGTGTCGAAGGAGGTCGATGGAATCGTCGATTGCGTGGAGGGCGCGCAGATTCGCCTGTTCCAGGGCGGCTCGCTGATGGCGACCGCCACGACCGACAATTACGGGGACTTCAAATTTGATCGCCTGCCGCCGGATTCCGGCGCCTATGTAGTCTCGATTACGACCGAAGGCGGCATGAAGCGCGTCGAAGCCAATGTGACGCAAAGCGTGAGCCTGGGCGAAATCCGCATATGATCGCGACGCTCGTCAGGCCGCATGGGGCGGCCTGAGACAGGGGAGGCCAATATGACCCATCATCCGAGCATGCGGGCCCATCTCTCTTACATAGAGCTTGGCTCGCCTGATCCCGAGGCCCTCTCGCGGTTCTATCGCGACGCCTTTTCGGCTGAAGTGGAGAGCTCCGGCGACACGCGCATCTGCCATGGACCCGAGCGCTGCGTGATGATCTCGCCCGGCGAGGCCAAGACGCTGAAGTCGGCGGGCTATGCGGTCTATGATCCCGCCTCGCTCGATGGCCTGATGGAGCGCCTCGCATCGGCGGGCGTGGCCCATGAGCGCACCTCCACCCCCGTCTTCGCGGACGCCGTGGGCTTCACTGATCTCAGCGGCAACAACATGTTCTTTGGCGTGCCGCGCCCCCGCGCGCCCGCCACCAAGGGGCTGCCGGGCCGCATCCAGCATGTGGTGGTCGCCACCCGCGACGCGGCGGGCATGGTCGATTTCTATACGCGCGTCGTGGGCCTGACCGAATCGGACCGGGTGCTGGATGACGCGGGCGTCATGCGGACCGCCTTCATGCGCTCGGACCACGAGCATCATAGTTTCGCGGTCTTCCAGGCGGGTGAAGATCGCTTCGATCATCATTGCTATGAAGCGACGGACTGGAACTCGATCCGCGATTGGGGCGACCATTTCGCCGATCTGCGCAT
>CAMDOY010000149.1 GCA_945903655.1 Rhizobium sp. Q54
ACCCGCTCGGCGGTGGCCACCAGATGGCCGAGGCCCAGCGGCCCCGTGCGGAAGCCCGAATGGACCCGCCCGCCCGTGAAGGGCCGGTCGCTCACCTCCGCGCCATGGAAGAATTCCAGCCGGTAGCCGATGGGGTCGGTGACGAAGACGAGATCCTTCACCCGGCGCTGGTCGGCCAGCGCGCTTGTGCCGCGCTCGGCCTTCACGCCCGCCTTGTCGAGGGTGGCGCAGAAGGCGCCCAGCGCGTCCGCGTCATCCATCTCCCAGCCGAAATAGGCGACGCCATCGCCGCCGTTCTCCTCGATGACGAGCCGCTGTTTGCGGTCGTCCATGCGCAGGGCCATGCTGCCCCCGGCCTTGTCGGCGATCTGCATACCCGCGAGGCGGGTGGCGTAGTCCGCCCAATCGGCGAGGCTTTTGGCGTTGACGCCGAGATAGCCGAGAGCTCTGGGTTTCATCGTCTGTCCTCTTCGACGCTGCTTCAGGTTTAATTCGCCCCCTTTTCCCGCGTTCGGGGGCCTGAGCGCAAGAGGCATTGATCCCGGCGGGCTTTGCGCTGGCGCAGCCTTCGTTTATGCAGGCGTGTCGCATGCGCTCCGGCCTTCGGAGCCATCATCGTCAGGGAGTCGAAATGTCCGCTCGCGCAACGCCGCCTTTCCGCGCCGACCAGGTCGGCAGTCTCATCCGTCCCCAGGCGCTCATCGACGCCCGCGAGGCCGCCAAATCAGGCGCCATGTCGCCCGAGCAATTGCTGGACATCCAGCATGCGGCCATCCGCGAGGTCGTGCGCATGCAGGAGGAGGTGGGGCTGAAGGTCGTCACCGACGGCGAATTCAACCGCTTTTCCTGGCAGCGCGACTTCCTGCTGAAGATCGCGAATGTCGCGCCCGCCGAAGCCAAGCTCAACGTGCGCTTCCACTCCAAGGCCGGCGCCCGCGATCACAAGCCGCCGACGCTGGAAGTGCGTGGCAAGGTTTCCCGCCCCGCGCCCATGTTCGTGGGCGATTTCGAATATCTGGCCTCCATCGCCAAGGCGACGCCCAAGGTCACCATGCCCTCGCCCACGATCCTGCATTTCCGTGGCGGGCGCAGCTCGGTGGACGAGGTCGCCTATCCCGACATGGCCGATTTCTTCGCCGATCTTTCACAGGTCTATCGCGAGGAGCTCGCCGCCCTCTACGCCAGGGGATGCCGTTATGCGCAGATCGACGAGGTGAATCTCGCCTATCTCTGCGATCCCGTCCTGCGCGAGCAGGCCGCAGGCTTCGGCGAGGATCCCAACCAGCTGCCCAAGACCTACGCCAAGCTGATCAACGATTCCATCGCGGGCCAGCCCGCCGACATGGCCATCTGCATGCATCTGTGCCGGGGCAATTTCGCCGGCGCCTGGATCGCCGAGGGCGGCTATGAGCCGGTCGCGGACCTACTGTTCAATGAAGTGAATGTCACCGGGTATTTCCTCGAATTCGACAGCGAGCGCGCTGGCGGTTTCGAGCCCCTGCGCTTCCTGCCCAAGGGCAAGGTGGCGGTGCTGGGTCTCGTGACCACGAAAAGCTCGGCCATGGAGACCAAGGACGATCTCAAGCGCCGCATCGAGGAGGCCGCCAAATACGCGCCGCTCGACCAGCTCGCCCTCAGCGCCCAATGCGGCTTCTCCAGCGGCATCGGCGGCGAAACCATGACCGTGGAGCGCGAGTTTGAAAAACTCCAGCTCATCGTGGAGACCGCGCGCGAGGTCTGGGGCAGCGCATGACAGGAGCAGTTCACGTGCCGGGACAGGATTCCATCTCTGACGACGATCTCGAACGCTTTCGTCTGCGTCGTTTCGTTGAAACCCTGTCCATGGCAGGCGAGCTGACCACCCATGACGCCCCCTGCGATCTCGTGGATCTGCCGGAACTGATCGATGGGCAGGCCAAGGCCGTGCATGTGACCAGCGTCGGCGCCGACGCGCAGGAGCTGGTCGCCAATGTCTGCGGCAGCCGCTCGCGTCTCGCCATGGCCTTTGGCGTGGCGCCCGACAAGGTGCGCGAGGAGGTGCAAAGGCGCCTGCGCCTCGCGCCTGAGATCGTTGAAATGGACTCCGCCCGCGCCCCAGTGCAGCAGGTGGTGCTGCGCGGCGAGAAGGCGGATCTGACGCGCCTGCCCGCCCATCTGCAACATGGCGCCGATGGCGCGCCCTATATTTCGGCGGGCATCGATTTCGTCGTCGATCCGCGCACGGGCATGACCAATTCGGGCATCCGCCGCCTGATGCTGCGCGGCCCGCGCGAGGCGGGGATTGATCTCGTCTCTCCCAGCGACTTCCGCGCGATCTATGAAGCCAATGTGAAGGACGGTCCCTTTCCGGTCGCCTTCGTGGTGGGCGCCCATCCCATCGACTACATGGCCGCCATGATGCGCGTGCCTGTGGATGAACTGGGCCTTGTGTCGTCGCTGCGCGCCGCGCCCTTGCCGGTGGTCAAATGCGTGACCAATGACATCCGCGTGCCCGCCGACGCCGAATATGTGATCGAGGGCTATCTGGACGAGCGCGGCCATGTGGAGCCCGAGGGGCCCTTTGGCGAGTTTCTGGGCTACTACGGCGCCCTCAAGCGCAACCCGGTTTTCCACGTCACCGCGATCACCCATCGCAGGGACGCCCTGTTCCAGTGCATGAGCATCGGCGGGCGGGCCATGAGCCGCACGGACACGGCCCAGCTCAACGCCATCCGCACGGAAGTCATGGTCTGGCGCGCGCTGGAGACGGCGGTGCGCGAGCCGCTCGGCGTCTACGCCACAGGGTCCAGCGGCGGCATGTTCAATGTGCGGATATCGCTGCGCCAGCGGGTGCCCGGCGAGGCGCGCAACGCCATTGCGGCGGCGTTGGGGTGCCTTGGCAATATCAAGAATGTCTTCGTGGTCGATCCTGACATCGACATCTATTCCGACGAGCAGATCGACTGGACGCTGGCCACCCGCTTCCAGCCGGATCGGGATCTGGTGATCCTGTCGGGCATGCGCACCCTGCCGCTCGACCCCTCCCTTGCCGACGCCCGCGTGGGCGGCAAGGCGGGCTATGACCTCACCTGGCCCTTTGGGTCAGGCGGTCGGCTCGACATGTCCGTCCCCGAGGCGCCGCGCTTCGAGGGCGCGCGCTTCCCCAGCGTGGAGGCGGCGCTGGCCCATGGCCCCAAGAGCTTCGAGGACCTGATGGCCGCCATGGGCAGCCGCGACGGCCGCGAGATCGTGCGCGTGCTGGACCAGCTGCGCCAGAGCCGTGGACTGACGCGGGACGCGCGGGGGCATTACCTGTTGGGGTGAGAGGTGGGTGGATCGGGTCGGGGCATCCATGATATGCGTTGGACGCTTATTGTGGAGGTCGTGATGAAGGTCTTCAAACGGGGCGATGATCTCGCCGTGGAGCCGCCCAAGCAGCTGATTGAGCAAATGGGGCTGGTCGAGGGTGACGAGCTGGACATCGTCGAGGTGATCAGGAAGGTTGATCGCAGGGCCGATGCCTTGGAGAACATGCGTCGTCGGGCATGGTCTGCGCCCCCTGACTACACATTCGACCGCGACGAAGCGAACGAACGCTGATCCCCACCCCCGGGAACAATCCCCCCTCCGCAGCCGTTCCACCGCTGATGATCGGAGGTTGCGATGGCGCCAAGCGATAGCGGTATAGCCAAGCCCACCCCCAAGGCGGTGGGCGCTTTCATGAAACCACTCCACCCCTCGAAGGAGCTGGCGGCCATTGTGGGCGCGGAGCCTCTGGCGCGGTCCGAAGCGGTGAGCCGCATGTGGGCCTATATCAAGGAGCACAAGCTGCAGAACGAGCAGAACAAGCGCGAGATCCTCTCGGACGCCAAGCTGCTCGCCATTTTCGACAACAAGGACAAGGTGAGCATGTTCGAGATGAACAAGCACCTGGCGAAACATCTCAAGTGATCAGCGGGCGCCCCCGCTGACCACCCCGCACCAAGCCCCCTATTCGGCGGCGGCCGCGATGATCTGCCGGGTGCCCGGCAGGTCGCGGATCTGCGGATAGACCTCCTTGGCGAAGAGGGTCATGTTGCGCACGGTGCTCTTGTGGTCGAGGAAGCCCGCCTGCATCATCATGAGCAGGTGGTCGAATCCGCCCACGCGCTCATATTCCTGCTTGATCTGGGCCGCCACCTGATCGGGCGTGCCATAGATCACCACGCCCAGCTCCCGCTGCTGCTCCAGCGTCACCTGCCGCAACCCGTCGTTGCTGCGGGCGCGCGCATCGCCATTGCTCTTGAGCGCGGCGGCGGTGGCGGCGACCGGCACATAGCCGGGGGGATTGCGGAACTGCGGCTCCACCTTGGCCTTCAGATACCAGGTGAGCTCCCGGGCGCCGCGCTCGGCCTCCGCCTCGGTGTCGCCCACATAGAGGATCGGCATGAAGGCGAGGCCGCCGCCGCCGGGCTGGCCATTGTCCACATAGCTGGCCCGATAGGCGTCGAAGAGCTCGCGCACCTTCAGCCAGGGTTGCAGGAAGGTGGCGAAGACATAGCCCTTGGAGGCGGCCCGGCGCACGGACTCCACATCGCTCGAACCCGTCACCCAGACGGGGGGATGGGGATCCTGATAGGGGCGCGGCCAGATGTTCACGGCCCGGCGATGGGTGAAGCGCGTCTCCACATTGAAGGGCTCGTCATGGGAGGTCCAGGCCTTCACGCAGATATCGATGCCCTCCCACAGGCGCTCGACCGTATGGGTGGGGTTGGTGTTGGCGGCGAAGATCTCATAGGGCACGCCGCGTACGAAACCCGCCTCCAGCCGCCCGCGCGAGATGCAGTCGATCATCGCCATCTCCTCGGCGATGCGGATGGGATCGCCCCGGTTGACGACGGGATTGCCCAGAATGCAGATCCGCCCCTTGGAGGTCTGCCGCGCCAAAATGGCCAGCGAGAGCGGCGCCGCCACGTCAAGGCAGGTGGCGGTCTGATGGTGCTCGTTGACCATCATGTTGAGGCCGAGGTCATCGGCGATCATGTGCTCGTCGAGATAGCGATTGTAGAGATCGGCGCCGATCTTGGGATCGAAATGTTTGCTCGGCAGGGTGACGCGGATCGTCGAGACCTCATCGAAAGGCGGCAGATGGGGATAGGGCATCTCGGTGAAGTGCCAGGCCTGCATGGGTGCGTTCTCCTGATCCTGCTGTAGCGCGGGGTTGAACGGAGTTTGCTATGGGTTGGGGCTGTTGGCAATCGGGGGCGCCGATCACGATTTGATTTCCATGTAGGGATAATATATTATCTTTATCTCTGAAATATCGGAATAAAAGATAAAATGTTATCCTTTTTGACCTCCCCCGGCGATATTCTGGCTGACGTGGCCAAGCGTGCGCGTGCGCTTCGGCTGCAGGCCAATTTGACGCAGGAGGGTCTGGCTGTGCGCGCAGGCATGAGCGCCGCCAGCCTCAAGCGTTTCGAGCGGACCGGATTGATCGCCTTCGACGCCCTGGTGCGGCTCGCCTATGCGCTGAACGCGGAGAAGGAGTTTACGGCTCTGTTCCCGCCCGTGGCCTTCCAGTCCATCGAAGATGTGCTGCGCAAGGAGAAGACGCGAAAGCGGGGGGTGTTGAAATGAGGGGCGGGGGGGCGAAGGAGATCGCGCATGTCGAGAGGTTGCGGGTGGATCTCGCCCTTGAGGGGACGCGCCGCACAGTCGGGACGCTCGCCTGGAGCCTCCCCAACCGGACCGCTTTTTTTCAGTATGACCCGGCCTTTCTGGCGGCGCCGCTGCCGTTGTCTCCCTTCAGGTTGCCTGCCGATGGGCGGGTGCTGCCCGGACATCCGGTTTTCGAGGGGCTGCATGGTCTCTTCAGCGACAGTCTGCCCGATGGGTGGGGGCGCAAACTGCTGGACAGGAGGCTCAGTTCCGCCGGTTATGATGCGCGCCGTCTGACGCCGCTGGACCGTCTCGCCTTTGTTGGCGAGCGCGGCATGGGCGCCCTGCGCTACATCCCGGAGAATCCGGACGGCGACACCAAGGATGCTCAGGCGGATCTTGATTTTCTGTCCGACGAGGCGCGCCGCATCGAGAATGACGAGCCGCAGACCGACATCTCGAAACTCGTTGGCGCGCAGGGCGGTTCGGGCGGCGCGCGCCCCAAGATCGTGGTGGGTCTTGAGCCTGCGACCGGCAAGCTGCTGCTTGATTATGGACAGCAGTTCCCGGAACGCTTCGAGCGCTGGCTCGTCAAATTCCGGTCCACGGATGACCCAAGGGAAATCGGGGCCGAGGAGTTCGCCTATGCGCGCATGGCGCAGGCGGCAGGCGTCGTCATGTCTGAGACGCGACTGCTGCGAACGGGAAAGGACGCCTATTTCGCCGTGAAACGGTTCGACCGTTCCAGGGCTGGATGTCATCATGTGCATACGGCTGCCGGGCTCGTGGATGCGGACTTCCGCGTTCCCGGCGCCATCGACTACGAGGCGTTGTTGAAGATCACCTGGGCGCTGACCAAAAATGCCGCCCATGTGGAGCAGATGTTCCGCCGCATGGTCTTCAACGTGCTCGCCCATAACCGAGACGATCACGCCCGGAACCACGCCTTCCTGATGAACGGCGCTGGGGAATGGAGCCCCACGCCCGCCTATGACCTCACCTTCTCGAATGGTCCTGCGGGCGAACACAATCTGGCGGTCGCCGGTGAAGGCCGCAATCCCGACCGCGCGCATATCCTGCAAGCCGCCCAGGAAACCAGCATGGGCGCCGCGCGGGCCGGCGCCATCCTCGAAGAGGTTCAGGGCGCCATCGCCCTGTGGCCCACATTCGCCGACGAGGCGGGGCTGTCCCGAAGAAGAGCTGACGAGATCAACGGGGTTCTAAATGGGCGCAAGCCTTCGCCCTAATCGAGCGGGTCACTCCCCCTACTGCGACCCCTCCAGCCCGAGCTTCCTGACCAGCGCCCCCCATTTCTCCCGCTCCCCCGCGAAATAGGCTTCGATTCCCTCGGGGGAGGGGGTGTCGATGGGCAGGAGGCCCATGGCTTCCACCTTGGCCTTGATGACGGGGTCCTGCATGATCCGCTTCATCTCGGCGTGAAGACGGTCGAGGATCGGTTTGGGCGTGCCTGCGGGTGCCAGCAGGGTGTGCCAGGATACGGTTTCGAAGTCCGGCGCATTGGCGGCCTCAGCGAAAGTCGGCGCGTCCGGCAGGATCGGCAGGCGGCTGGAGGAGGAGACCGCCAGCACCCGCAGCTTGCCTTCCTGAATCAGCGGCAGGGAGGCGCCCACTTCCACAAAGCCCATCTGCACATGGCCCGAGGCGATGTCGAGAATGGACTGGGGCGTGTTGCGATAGGGCACATGGGCGATGTCGAGCCCGAAGCGGCCCTTCACATATTCCATGGAAAGATGCGGCACCACGCCCACCCCCGGTGAGGAGAAGCTGAGGTCCTTGCGCTGTTTGGCCAGCGCGATCAGCTCGGCCACGTTTTTCACGGGCAGGTCCGGGTTCGCCACGAGAATGAAGGGCGATTTCACATAGAGCGAGATCGGCGCGAAGCTCTTCACGGGGTCGTAAGTGATCTGCTTGAAGAGCACGGGATTGATGGCGATGGCGGAGGAGGTCGCCACCAGCAGTGTGTAGCCATCGGGCGGGGCGCTGGCGACGGCCTGGGTGGCGATCATCATGGCCGCGCCCGGCCGGTTCTCCACCACCACGGGCTTGCCGAGACTCTCCTGCAGCTTCTCCCCATAGAGCCGCACCACGAGATCAAGGCCCGAGCCTGCCGCCAGCGGCAGGATCACGGTGATGGGTTTGTTGGGATAGTCCTGCGCTGCGGCGGGGGGCGCCAGCCCCATCATCGCCAGCAAGCCCAAGGCGAGCGCTCCAAGACGCATGGTTTTCTCCCGATGTTTTTGGCGGATCCGGCATGCGCGGATCCCTGCGCTCAATCTGCCTTTGGGCGGGGCAAAGGGCAAGGGCGGGGCGATTTTGCGCGCGAAAGCCTGCTTTGGAGAGTAGCGAAGGCGCCCCACAGCGTCCGTTTTATTATCAAGATTAAGTTTGTTTTAATATTCTCATGTTCAAGTCTGATTCACCCATTGCTTCTCGATAACCGTAGGGTGCTCACTTGAAAATTTTCATTGCCGCCGCCGCTGGTCTCAGAGCGTGCGAGATCGGTGCAATATGCTGGAAGGACGTTCTCACAGCTGACGACGCTATTGGCGACGAGCTGCGCGTCAGGAACCTCATTGCCAAGGGCAAGCACGGAGGCGGGCGGGTCGCGATGAATAGCAAGCTCAAGTCGTTTCTGGGCGAGCTGTTCGCAATCGCGAAGCAGCAGGGCAAGCCGATGATGGAGATCAGGAACCAGACGGTAATCAG
>CAMDOY010000150.1 GCA_945903655.1 Rhizobium sp. Q54
GGCCTGGGAGCCGGGGGCGGATTCGTTCACCTCGCCATTGCGCAGGCGCCAGCCGCCGGGGCCCATGAGGGCGGGATCGGGCTCGATCTGCGCTGCGTCCATCTCGTAGATTTCGGCGGCGCGGCGGGTGATGGTGGTGAATTCCAGCGCCTTTAGGAAGGCGATCAGCTCGCGCGGGTCGGGCTGGTGCAGGCCAAGGTCATCGAGGGGGACCTCCACTTCCACGTCGGTGCAGAGATTCACGAGCTGGCGCGACACGCGCACGAGATCCACGATCTGCGGATTGGTCAGGGTCTCCCGGCGCTTGGGCTGCTTGATCTCGCCTGCGCGGGCGAGCAGGGTTTCGAGGTCGCCATATTCGTTGATGAGCTGGGCGGCAGTCTTCACGCCGATGCCCGGAGCGCCCGGCACATTGTCGGTGGAATCGCCCGCGAGCGCCTGCACATCCACAACCCTGTCAGGCGGCACGCCGAAATAATCGACGACCTCGGCCTCGCCGATGCGCCGCTCCTCGCGGGCGCCCGCATTGCCCGCCACGCCAGAGGCGGGGTCGAACATGGCGACGCCCGGCCCGATCAGCTGCATCAGGTCCTTGTCGGCGGAGATGATGAGCACATCGGCGCCGCGGTCGCGGGCCTGCTTGGCGTAGGTGGCGATGAGATCGTCCGCCTCGTAACGGTCCTGCTCGACCGGGATGAGCCCGAAGGCCCGCACGGCCTGTCGCATGAGGGGGAACTGGGGGATCAGATCCTCCGGCGGGTCGCTGCGGTTGGCCTTGTAGGCGGGGTAGAGCTCCTTGCGGAAGGAGTTCTCGGATTTGTCGAAGATGATGGCGAGATGCGTGGGCTTGATGCCTGCCGCCCCCTCCCGGATGAACTGGAACAGCTTGGTGCAGAACAGGCGCACCGCGCCCGTGGGCAGGCGATCCGTGCGGTAATTGTATTTCTGATCCTGCCGGATCGACTGGAAATAGGCGCGGAAGATGAAATTCGACCCGTCCACGAGAAAGACATGGTCGCCGGGCTGAACATTGCGATGGGTGAGGCTCATGGGATCCGCGTCTGGCTCGAAAACAGAGCCGGACCTTAATGCGCCGCGCGCGCGAGCGCCATGCCTGTGTGATTCCCGCCTCTCACGCCATGGCCTTGCGTCTGGGCCGATTGATCCAGAGGAAGAAAATCGCGATCAGGGCGTACCAGGTCCAGGTATTGTCCTGCGAAATGGCGGTGGCGCAGGCCACGGCCCAGAACACGGAGAGCATGTTTTCCTTCAGCGCGACAATTTTGGGCGGGTTGTGGCGGCTCGTGGCGGCCTCCAGCTTGGCAGGCGCGGGATGCCAGATATTCACCAGCGCGGTCGAGACGCAGGCGGCGATGGCGAAAATCGCCATCAACAGGGCCTCAAAGGGCTCGGCCCAGGCGAGCGCCAAGGTCGGCGCCAGCAGGATCAGGCCCAGCAGCAGGGCGATGGCGTAGAGCTTGTTGCGCATGATCGCGTCCTGCGTCACAGGCGCGGTCGCCATGAAATCCACCGCATCCTCATTCAAAATGGTCAACCAGGCCAGAATGCCCGCCAGATGCGAGAGGACCATGATGAGCACCGGCGCCACCAGAAGCGACAGGGAGGGTTCCGTCCGGCTGATCCAGATCACGAAGCAAATGGGGGCGAGATAGAACAGCTGCAGCAACGCCCGGGAGAAGAGCCAGGGATCGCGCAAAAGCAGCCTCACCTCCTTGCGGCGCAGGGCCGCGCCAGCCCCGGGCTTGAAGGGCTTTTCTGATCGGGCGCGCGCCGCCATCTGGCGGTCGCCGGCGCCCTTCACCAGAATGGCCCCTTCCAGAAAACCCGGACCCAGCCAAAGCACCGTCACGGCGAAGGCCAGAAGGCCGAAGCTGAGCCAAAGGCTCAGGGAAAAAACATCGCCAGCGACCCCCCGCACCGGCGCGGCGATCAGCCATTCCGTGAAGGCGGGCGCAGACGGCAGTCGCTGAAAGAGGGCCCTGGTGGCCTCGGTCGGCCCCGTCGCCAGATAGGCCAGCTGCCCGCCAAGGATCATGGCGGAGGCGATGATGGTCGAGGTGATCTGCGCGGCCATGCGCGTGCGGTAAGGGCCGAACACACGGAACAGGCCCGCAGTGATGGCGAGGCCGCAGGCGCTGGCGAGCAGGGCGCTGGCGATGCAGGCGGGATAGATGGCGAGCCAATGGGCGCCCATCTTGTAGGCGATCACATTGGCCATCGGAAACACGAAGACGCCGACGACAAGGATGATTTCGAGCGCCGCCGCAAATGCGTGCGCGCCCACCACAGCGCGGGGGGAGATGGGCGAGGACAGCAGCAGGTCCAGATCGCTGCGGGAATAAAGCAATCGCGCGAAATGGCTGATCGCCCGGGAAATCTGCCACAGGAGGGTGAAGAGGATCGCGGTGGCCAGAACCCGCGTTTGCGCGGCGCCCTCCAGGGGGGTGAAAAGGTCAGCAGAGGGCCCCGAAATCCCATGCATGAAAACGGCGCCAAGCAGGCAGACGCCCAGCACCCCTGCGGAGGAGCGCCCCGCAAAATGCCCGCGAAAACGCCGCCATCTCAAGAGCAGATCATGCTGCGCCAGCCACAGAAGGGAGCCCGGACGCGCCCTCATGAAGCCTTGGCCCGACTGGTGAGGTCGAGGAAAACCTCTTCCAACGAATCTCCGGCGCGGCCGGTGCGGGCCCGCAGATCTTCCAGCGTGCCCTCCGCGCACAGGCGCCCCGCATGGATGATGCCGATGCGGTCGGCCAGGCGCTCCGCCACCTCCAGAATATGGGTGGTGAGGATAATGGCGCGCCCCGCCTTCGCGCGCGCCGTGAGCAGGTCCTTCACCTGACGGGCGATGGCCGCGTCAAGGCCGGTCAGGGGCTCGTCCAGCAGCAACAGCATGGGGTCATGGATCAGCGCGCCCGCCAGCGCCACCTTCTGCTTCATGCCGCGCGAAAAGCCCTCGCAGCGGGTGTGCCGGTGGGGCCAGAGCTCCAGCACCTCCATGAGTTCGCGCGCGCGGCTCATGGCGAGGGCAGGCTCCACGCCCCAGAGCCCCGCCACGAATTCCAGATATTCCAGCGGGTCGAGCTTGTCATAGAGCGCGGGCTCGTCGGGCAGCCAGGCGGTCATGCGTTTGGCCGCGATGGGGTCGGCGACGACATCCACGCCATAGATGTCGATGGAGCCGGAATCGGGCAGGAGCAGACCCGCCGCCATGCGGATCGTGGTCGTCTTGCCCGCGCCGTTGGGGCCGAGCAGGGCGTAGAACTCGCCGGGTCGAATGGTCAGATCAAGCTGATCGACGGCGGGTTTGCCATCGAAACTCTTGCAGAGGGCGCGCATGGAAAGCGCTGCAGCGTCGGGGGGCATGGGAAAATCTCATGTTCAGCAATGGGTCCATCATAATCCAACATGAACATGGCTCCATCAGTTATTTTGGCGCCGCGTCATTGGCCGCCAGCGCCTGGCCCGCCAGATAAAGCGAGCCTGCGATCAGGATGCGCGGGGGCTGGTCCCAGCTCTGCGCGGCGATGCAGGCGAGCGCTTCGGCGAGGCCCGCCGCGCATTCCGCTGCCAGCCCGACTGAGGCGGCTGCTGCGGCGACCTCCTGCGGGGCGCGCCCGGCGTGTTCGCCGGGGATGGGAACCGCGTAAACCTGCCGCGCCAGTCCCTTGAAGGCCGAGAGGAAACCCGCCGTATCCTTGGTCTTCAGCGTGCCGCAGATCAGCAGGAGGGGACGCGGCGCGCGCGCCTCAAGATCGGCCATGGCCTCGCCGAGCACCCGCCCACCCGCGACATTATGGCCGCCATCCAGCCAGACCTCGGCCCCTTGCGGGGCATGGGCCACAAGGGGGCCTGGCGTCAGGCGCTGCAGACGGGCGGGCCAGTCCACGCTCTGCATCCCCGCCTCGAAGGCCTCATCGGGGAGCGCGGGGTCGAACTGGCGCAGGGCGGCGATGGCGGTGGCGGCGTTCTGGATCTGGTGGCGGCCCGCAAGCCGGGGCAGGGGCAGATCAAGCAGGCCCGCCTCGTCCTGATAGATGAAGCGTCCGCGCTCCTCGCGGCCCGTGAAATCCTGGGCGCCGATCAGAATGGGCGCGCGCAGCTTTTCGGCCTGCCGCTCGATGACGGCGCAGGCCTCATCCTCCTGGGCGGCGACCACCACGGGGATGCGCGGCTTGATGATGCCCGCCTTCTCGAAGGCGATCTGGGGCAGGGTGGAGCCCAGAAACTCCGGATGGTCGATGGAGACCGGCGTGATGACGCAAAGGGCGGGATTGGGAACCACATTGGTGGCGTCGAAGCGCCCGCCCAGACCCACCTCCAGCAGCAGCACATCGGCTGGCGTTTCGGAAAAGAGCTTGAAGGCGACGGCGGTGGTCATTTCGAACAGGGTGATGGGAGCGCCCGCATTGACCCGCTCGCAGTCCTGCAGGGCCGCCGTCAACCGCGTCTCATCCACCAGATGGCCAGCGAGGCGGATGCGCTCGTGAAAGCGCACCAGATGGGGCGAGGTATAGACATGGACCCTCCGCCCCGCCGCTTCCAGCACCGCGCGCATGAAGGCGACGGTGGAGCCCTTGCCATTGGTGCCCGCCACATGAATCACGGGCGGCAGATGCAACTGCGGATCGCCCAGCAACGCCAGCAGGTTTTCGAGCCGTCCCAGGGACAGGTCGATCTTCAGGGGATGCAGCGCCAGCATCCGCTCCAGAATCAGATCGGACCCGGTCATGGACAGGCCTTAGGACGCCGGGGGCGTGTTGGTGAGCAGGCTGCACAGGCGCGCAAGCGTGGCGCGCATTTCCGTGCGGGGCACGACCATGTCGACCATGCCGTGCTCTTTCAGATATTCCGCCCGCTGGAAGCCCTCGGGCAGGCGCTCGCGGATGGTCTGCTCGATGACGCGCGCACCAGCGAAGCCGATCACGGCGCCGGGTTCGGCGATGTGGATGTCGCCCAGCATGGCGTAGGAGGCGGTGACGCCACCGGTGGTGGGATTGGTGAGCACCACGATATAGGGCAGGCGGGCCGCCCGCAGGCGCTGCACCGCCACCGTCGTGCGCGGCATCTGCATGAGGGAGAACATGCCTTCCTGCATGCGCGCCCCGCCCGATGCGGTGAACATGATGAAGGGCGACTTGCGCTTCACGGCTTCCGTCATGCCGGTGATGATGGCCTCGCCTGCGGCCATGCCGAGCGAACCGCCCATGAATTCGAAATCCTGCACGGCGGCCACGACCTGCTTGCTTTCCAGGAGGCCTGCGGCGAGCTTCACAGCGTCAGGGTGATTGGTCTTGGAGCGATATTCCTTCAGCCGGTCCGTATAGCGCTTCACATCGCGGAACTTCAGGGGATCGAGGGGAACCTCGGGGGTCGCGATCATGTCATAGCGCCCGGCGTCGAAGAGCGTGTCGAGACGCATCTTGGCGGGCATGCGCATATGGTGGCCGGAGCTGGGCACCACGAAGAGGTTGGATTCGAGGTCCTTGTGGAAGACCAGCTCGCCGCTCTCGGGGCATTTCACCCAGAGGTTTTCCGGCGTCTCCCGCTTCAGGAAAGAGCGGATCTTCGGCGGGACGACATTCGACATCCAGTTCATGGCGAAGCTCTGGCCGGAGCTTTCGTTGTCCTCTGCGCTCATCACGCCACCGCCTTGCGCGCCGCGCGCACGCCGCCCGCGATTTCCGACACCAGAGCGGTGACGGCGGCCACCGTGTCCTTGGTGGCGCGGTCCTGGGAATCCAGCGAGCGCTTCAGCGCGTCGATCAGCGCGGAGCCGACCACGACGCCATCCGCATGGGCGGCGATGGCCTCGGCGTTGGCGGCGTTCTTCACCCCGAAGCCAACGGCCACCGGCAGGTCCGTATGGCCCTTGATGCGCCGCACGGCCTGCGACACCTGCGAATAATCGGCGATGGCTGCGCCGGTGATGCCGTTGATGGAGACGTAGTAGACGAAGCCCGAGGTATTGGTCAGCACCTTGGGCAGACGCCTGTCGTCGGTGGTGGGGGTCGCGAGGCGGATGAAGTTCACGCCCGCTTCCAGCGCGGGGATGCAGAGCTCCGCATCCTCCTCCGGCGGCAGATCGACCACGATCAGCCCATCGACCCCAGCCGCCTTCGCGTCCACCAAAAAGCGTTCGACGCCATAGACATAGATGGGGTTGTAATAGCCCATCAGCACGATGGGCGTATGGTCGTTGTTGGCGCGGAAGGCCTTGACGAGGCCCAGAGTCTTGAGCATGGACCCGCCCGCCTTCAGCGCGCGCAGACCCGCCGCCTGGATCGAGGGCCCATCGGCCATGGGGTCGGTGAAGGGCATGCCGATCTCGATGACGTCAGCCCCCGCGCCCGGCAGGGCCTCGATCAGCTGCAAGGATGTGTCGAGGTCGGGATCCCCGCACATGAGGAAGGTCACGAGGGCGGCGCGGCCTTCGGTGCGGAGTTCGTCGAAGCGTTTGTCGATGCGAGTGGTCATGATGGACCTGCCGATAGCACGGAAGCGCGCCGCGCGAAAGCAAAAGGCCGGGCGTGAGCCCGGCCTGTGGCGGTTTTCCGGGGATGTCAGGGAGCCGGGAGCGGCGCCGGGCTGCTGGCGAGCGAGCGCAGGTAGAGGATGATGTCGGCGCGCTTGGCCGCATCCTTCTCGCCCGCATAGGACATTTTGGTGCCGGCGACCACACCCTTGGGGTTGGCGAGGAAGGCGTTCATCTGGGCGTAATCCCACTTGCCGCCCTTGCCCTTCATGGAGTCGGAATAGGCGAAAGCGGTGGAGCCCACGGCGCGGTCGATCACGCCGTAGAGATTGGGGCCAGTGGCCTTGGCGGCGGCGCCCGACTCGAAGTTATGGCAGGCGGCGCAGGCCTTGATGAGATTTTCGCCCTTCTTGGCGTCCGCCTTGGCGAGCAGGACCGGCAGGGGCGCCGCTTCAACGGCGGCGGCCGCCGGGCCGCCAACGGCCGCTTCGGCCACAGGAAGGGCGTAGCCGGGCTTGGCGGGCCGAGGCGCGGCGAACAGCGCGTCCGAGATGATGCCCAGGCCCATCACCAGAAGGAGGGAGCCGAGCACGGCGCCGGCGATCTTGTTGAGCTCGAAAGAATCCATGCCTGCAGGCTCCGCTTTCAGCCCATCCGCGCATCAGACGCGAAGGGGCGCTCGAGGCCGATCAATCAGCCCCATGAGGTCGGGGGTTGATTACCCGCTTTGCGCACCGCTTGGCAACAGTATAAGCAGCATGATCAATGCTACTTTTTGACGCCTGACCCATGACCGCCATCATTCTCATTCCCGCCCGCATGGCCTCCACCCGTCTTCCCGGCAAGCCCCTGGCCGATATCCAGGGCGAGCCGATGATCGTCCACGTCTGGCGCAGGGCCTGCGAAGCGGGCATCGGCGAGGTGGTCGTGGCCGCCGACGCGCCGGAAATCGTCGCCGCCGTGGAGGCCGCAGGCGGGCGCGCCGTGCTCACGGGCATGCATCATCAGTCCGGCTCCGACCGCATCTTCGAGGCCCTGGGCCTCGCCGATCCCGGGGGGCTTCACGATATCGTGGTCAATGTGCAGGGCGATCTGCCGACCGTGGAGGCTGCCACCGTCCGCGCCGCCTTCCAGCCCCTGGCCGATCCCGCCGTGGACATCGGCACGGTCTGCGCGCAGATCACAAGGGCCGAGGAGCGCATCGATCCCAATGTGGTGAAGGTGGTCGGCTCGCCCCTCAGCGACACCCAGATGCGGGCGCTCTATTTCACCCGCGCCACCGCCCCCCATGGGGAGGGGCCGCTGTGGCACCATATCGGGCTCTACGCCTATCGCCGGGCGGCTCTGGCGCGCTTCGTCGCCCTGCCGCCCTCCGCGCTGGAGCAGCGCGAGAAGCTGGAGCAATTGCGCGCGCTGGAAGCGGGCATGCGGATTGATGTGAGCGTGGTGGGCGAGGTTCCGCTGGGGGTGGACACGCCCCATGATCTGGAGCGCGCCCGGGTCATGCTGGCGCGCAAATGAACGATCAGGAGATGCAAGTGAAGAAGGTGATCTCGTATCAGGGCGAGCCGGGGGCGAATTCCCATATCGCCTGCCTCGATGTCTATCCGGACTGGGAGCCCTTGCCCTGCGCCAGTTTCGAGGACGCCTTCGCCGCCATCATCGACGGCACGGCGGATCTGGGCATGATCCCCATCGAGAATTCCATCGCCGGGCGCGTGGCCGACATCCACCATTTCCTGCCCGATTCCGGCCTGCACATCATCGGCGAGTACTTTCTGCCGATCCGCTTTCAGCTGCTCGGCCTGCGGGAAGCGTCTCTGGCGACGATCAAGCAGGTCTA
>CAMDOY010000151.1 GCA_945903655.1 Rhizobium sp. Q54
CGGTACCTTATGGCCGTGATATACGCAGCGCATATTTTCCCAGATGATTTCCTCGTGATGTATGGACCAACGCTTCAGGCGTCGCGGACAGCGCCACGGCCCCCGTCGGCGCGGCCACCGACACCTTCCACGAAACCATCACCCAAGCCCCGATTAGGAAATCTGCATTCGGCGTGTGACTGAATGATAGCCTTAGAAAGCTAATGAGTAGAATTAGGCCTGAGCCTTAACACCCTGCTGTCAACGTAACGTATGAATTAGGTCTACCATCGCGAGATTTGTCACCCAATGCGGGTTTGATTGAGCTCTACCGCGCATCATTCCCATCCATGGGTTAAACAGGGCCCAATTCCAAAATTCGTTCACGCAAAGGCAAGATGCAGAAACAAGCTCAGGGCTTTTACGGCGAGTGCCGTACACTGCCCCGCTGCTTGTAAGGCACCTAATCCCTGCGAAACGCCAAACGCAGCACCTCCGCAATGCCTGTAACCAATCTGTTGACTTTGCCCGAGCCACCTCTATTTCGGAACGACCGCTTTCCTTGCGCGTTCAACCAGCTCTGGCGGTGTTAAGTAAGCAGTGGTCAATATTTTCGTGACCTCGTCGCCGCTGATGGGGGATACTTCAAGACCAACTTTCTCAGCCTCTTGAACAAAAAGCGAGTCATTCAGTGTCGCCATGAACCCCCGTCGCAAAGCTGCAAGTCTGTCAATCGGCACGCCAGGAGGCGCCGCGAAGGGGAAAGCAATCTCCTGCCTTGAAAAAATTAACTCCATTACTTTTCTGTCGTTAGGGTCTGTAACGAAGTCAAGCGCAAGAGGTTTGTCCTGATAAGCCGCATGCTTTCGGAGCGAGATCTGTAAGATAATCTCGATTTTCTTCTCTTTGAGCCATTGCGGTCGGGTCGACCTCAGGGTCGAAATGGACGATCCGCCCATGCCATCGACTTCGTTACGCTCAATGGCGAGCATGAAGTCGCCTGATCCCTGATATCCCGTGACCACCTTCATCTTTGTTCCCAGCAAGGCGTTAAGAACAAACGGGTAGACAGCGCTGTCGGCGCTATGGCCACTTGCTGGGACAACCATTTCACGCGTTCGAAGATCCTCGATAGTTCGGAAGTTTTTCTCGATGCGTGCGAAAACAACGCTTACTTCTGAGGCCGGGCTGCCTATCCAGTTCAGTTTCAACGCCTCGAATTGAACGCCGGTCATGTCAAAAAGCGGCTGTGTCGGAACGCTGCGCGAAAATGTTCCAAATTGCGTACCGTCTTTTGGCGCGTTGTTAAAAATATAATTCACTGCGGTCATGGAACCGGCACCGGGCATGTTGCGTACGACGAAACCAGGTTCGCCAGGCATATGTTTACCCATATGGCGAGCCAGCGTCCGCGCGTATACGTCATAACCACCGCCAACGCCGAAACCTACTACGATCGTTATAGGGTTAGCCCGATAGAAATCTGCAAGCGCATCGGCGCGCGCATAATGATTGGATGAAATGGGCAAAAACGACCAAAATGCCGCCGCAGCCAAGAATTTTTTCCACATTTTTCGCCTGCCTTGTTCAGTAAAAAATACATCATAACGAAGCTCTGGCAAGCGCTTTGCCCGGTTACCTTAGCGCTAATGGTGGAACAAATGCGTGAAGCCCCGATGAGTCGCTGCACGCTTGTCCCAATGGTAAGAACAGCGTCTGAACGCTTCTGCTCTGCGCCGCCAACACATCAACCTGGCGTAACTTGCCGCCCATGTCCTCAGAGGTAGGTCTCTTCCTTGGAATTCCGCCCTCCTTCTTCATCTCAAAAGAAATCCTTTCACATGAACCAATTCAAGGCAGGCTGATCGCGTTAGGGTCCGAAGATCGACCAGCCAGTTCGTCTGGTAAACTCCTCTAGAGCGATCCGACCAAGATGGGAGTTACCTGCCTCGTCGAGCCCAGGCGACCAAACAGCAATAGACGCCTTGCCTGGAGCTATAGCCAGAATTCCACCTCCAACCCCGCTCTTTCCCGGAAGGCCCACGCGATATGCGAATTCCCCCGATCCATCATAATGACCACAGGTCAACATGAGGGCGTTAATCCGCCGCGCGCGCTCCGCTGAGACCACCGAAAATGCCGTCAAGGGATTCACGCCATTACACGAGAGGAAGAGACCAGCTCGTGCCAGTTGTTCGCAGGACATGGCAATGGCGCAATGGTGGAAATAGACACCCAGCGTGTAATCGACAGGGTTCTCAATGACCCCGAAGCTCTTCATGTAATTGGCGAGCGCAACATTACGGAAGCCGGTGCGCTTTTCAGAGGCCGCTACATCCTGATCGATTGAGATGGTGGTATCGTCGGCCAAAAATTGTAGAAAGCGCAAAATCTCGCCCAATGTCTCGCGCGGCTGCCTCCCAGACAAGATCACATCGGTAACTGCGATAGCGCCCGCATTGATGAAAGGATTTCGCGGCACTCCCAATTCATGCTCAAGCTGAACAATCGAATTGAACCGATTGCCAGATGGCTCACGTCCCACATGACGCCAGAGCCTGTCACCAATACGCCCAAGCGCTAGTGTTAGCGTGAATACCTTTGAAATACTTTGGATCGAGAAGGGCAAAGCACTGTCACCCCCGGCGTAAACGTTGCCTGCGACGTCGACTATCGCCAAACCAAAGCGCTGGGCATCGACGTTGGCGAGTTCAGGTATGTAGGTCGCGACAGTTCCGCGATCCTTACGGGTAAGCATCTCTGCTGCAATATCCCTCACAATCGCTGCAAGATCGGGCTCTGTCTCGCTCATTCCCGCCTCCGATTGCAAACCACGTTGTCGCCATCAGCCGTCCAAAATAGCGGCCGAATCGAACTGTGGGTCAAGGGCTTCCGCACACCAAATCCCGCACGCATCGTACATCAGTCTAAGCACGCATGAGCACCTTCGCCGAGGCTACAGAGGCCGCTCTGCAATTTGAAGATCCGCCACTCGGTTATCTAAAAACCCGCCCCATCTGCTCGGACCACGGCAGATAGGTAGCTTCGACCATCTGTAAAAGCGTGGCCGACGGCGCCTCTCGCCACAGCAATAGGAGGCGCTCGAGCACGTCCGGCGACAGGTAGGCCAGTCGCAGGATGGGCCCAACGAACTGTGTTGAGACCTTCTCGGCCTTAGCAATATCTTGGACGGTCGCCGCTTCACCGGTCTCAAGCTTTCGTCACCACGACCAGGCCTACCCGAGCGCACGCAGGATAAGCAAAGTTTTCGTCTGCACAAAGGGTCATGGCGCTCCTCAACGGAGTGTCGGATCATGTAGTCAAATTCTCGGCACCGGCAGTGTGCGGTCCGCTCCGACCGAAGGCCTCGTCGATGATCCGCTGGGGACGGCGCATCGTTTCGCTCGGAACGGATGGAAAGTCCCGCGGCTCACACACGCGCCCGAGGAAACCATACTTGACTTCGCCATAGCGAAGTTAGGGAAGCAGCTGGTAGTCGATGCCATTCTTGAGGCGCCGACGGCAAGCCTCCGACCGGCATGATCCTCAACATCCAGCACTTCTGCACCCATGACGGTCCGGGCATCCGCACCAATGTCTTGAACGATTTTAGTTTCCTTCAGCAGGATAGGCCTTGCGGACTTTTTCAAGCAATTCTGGAGACATATCAACCACGGTGGCGATAAGTTTCTGGACCTCTTCTCCTGTCATCGGCCCCATGCTCATGCCCATCTTGTTCAGATCGGCGATGAGCGCGGGGTCCTTCGTCGTAGCATCGAAGGCGCGGCGCAGGGCCTGAACACGATCAGCGGGGACGCCCGGCGTCGTGAAGAAGGATGTGCCAATCTCGCTGGCTGACATGATGGAGGTGAGTATCTGTTTCTTCTCCGGCGTGTCAGCCACTTCGATAGCGGTGGGAACAGTTGGCAATTCAGGCAAGCGCTGCAAGCCGAATTGGGCCAATATATTGATGCTGCCATCCTTCAGCCATGACGGCTTGGCGGCGCGAACAGCTTCGAAAGCCGTCGAATGGCCTTCGACTTCACCACGCTCCAGCGCCAACATGGCCTCGTTCGAGCCCTTATAGCCCATGACGAGCTTGAACTTGGCGCCCAGCACATTGTTAAGCGTCAGCGGATAGATCGAAACCGTCGACCCCGCGCCCGTGCCGCTGAGCGTCGATTCAATCTTCATAGCATCCTCGATCGTCTTGACCGGTGAGGTCTTCCACGTGAAGACCATGTTCACGAGCGGGCCGAGCCTGCCGATCCAGATCAGTTCGGACGTTTTGAATCGGACGCCCTTGTTGTCCAGCTTTTCATCCAGCGCCATTGTTGGCGAGCCCAGTCCAAGCACCGTGCCATCTTTGGGTGATGTATTGTAGATCGTATTGACCGCAAGGAAGGATCCTGCGCCCGGCATGTTGCGGGTGATCACATTCGGATTGCCAGGGATATGCCGACCAAGGTGTTGAGCGACCAGCCGGGAATATGTGTCATTGCTGCCACCGGTCGGATAGCCGATGATGAGTTCAACGTTTTTTCCCTTGTAAAAATCAGAGGGCGATTGCGCATGGGCGACCCCAGCCAGAAAAGCTGTCGCTGCGCCTGCCAGAAAAACGCTCTTGAGCATGTTCATTCACCACTCCCTTGGCCGCCCTGTGTCTAAGAGCATCGAATACCAAGACAAACCGATAGGCCAATACACTGCCCGAACCTACCCGGGATTTAATAGCCTGCGGAAGATCACATATGCGAGAGGGTCGCACTTGCACCCTATTCACTTATCTCTTGAGACGATCACGCTGGGGCGCCACCCTTGTCCCATGGCCATCAATCCGAAATCCAGCTTGCAACACGGCGTCCTCGCAAGCTTCAGCCCACATTCGCCCGAGCCTTTCCGGAGCATCATCCACAGCTATCTGTCCCGGATGGTTGAAGTAGGCCGGCGAAGGGTAAGCGACCGCGAATATCGATGTTGTGAGGAAATGATATTTTCATTTCAACCGGGAGTGCGCCGGCAGCCGTAGGCTCTTCACTTTCAGCTTCGCAAGATGGATTAGGACGGAGGATATTGATTGGTTTCTCATTTCAGATATTGTTCGCCTCGCCAAGGGAGGTAACAATGATCTTCAAAAATGAGCCATATGCTTGTTCGTCGCATCCGTATCTGTCTTATGCCGACAATATCGCTGCACAATGGCAAGATATCATCTTGCTTGCCGGGCGCGTTCTTCTTGGCTGGATTTACATGCAAAGCGGATTTCGAAAAATATGGGATATGGCTGCAGTCGCCAAGACCTATCCCGGTCGCGGTTTACCTGAATTCATGGCTTATGTTGCGACGCCGATCGAGCTTTTTGTCGGGCTGTTTTTGATTGTGGGCTTTGCGACTCGGTATTCAGCCATAGTCATTCTGGTCTTCACCATCGTCGCTAGTTTCAGTTCACATGCTTACTGGAACTATCCTGAGGCTCAAAAGATGGGGCAACTCACACAGTTCTGGAAGAACATGTCGATGAAAGGCGGATTGATCTTGTTGTTCATTACTGCGGGTGGCAGATATTCGATTGACTTTTATTTGCGCCCCAAGCCGAACAGCGAAGACGCTGATGCATGAATCCGGTAACCGAGGCGTTTACTGCGCCTCGGGTTATCTATGCTTTCTCACGCGGATCTATGCGCCCGCTCGGAAACTATCACCTCAATTGGGGCGCTTACTACTCTTGTCTGCCGCTCACGGGGTAGCGTGAGGCTTCAAACCATCATCAGGATTCATTTCGACGTAAGGCTGTTCAGTCTATGGCCCTTCCCGCCGGTGGCGAGGATCACTTACTTGAGCCTTGTTGAAAGAGGTCTGTTTCGTGTCCAAAAATTATGAGAAATTCCTCCGCCTTGTCCGTGGGCGTCGGACGGTTTAGCCAAACGCTGCGCTGACAGCGTTGATAGAATCGCCTTGCTGGTGCTTCAGTCATGTTCGGTCCGTCCGGCGGTCAGCTTTAGCCGCCGTTTCTTTGCAAGCCTCGACATCTCCGGCTCAAATGTTGTTCATGTGGATGGAGTCGCAGGGATCGATCAACTCAAGTAGCTTGGCAAGTTGAACAGCCGTACTAGCATCCGATGAAGAAAAGACGTCTGGGGTCGCAGCGCTGACAGCCTAAGATACCCCAGGATGGACATGGATTGATGCACAATCCGATTTTCCACTTTCTCAGGATCAGTCCTTATCACAGGCTATCAAAACCGCGTGAAAATGACGTATTGTGTACGCTTTTGATAAAAACAAAGCTGACTCTCAACTCTAAGGCTGATTAGGTATGGAGTGATTTTTTGAAGTAGGAATGCCCATAAAAGACTCCGCAAATCAGGTTGCATCAACGTTTCTTCCGTTCGGCTTTCTCCTAAGCACAGAGTGATCACAGCGCGTCCTGAAAACAAAGGCCAGTTCGGAGGGGTACAATGATCCACGGTTTGAGGATGTTCGGTGTCATGACCGTGGTTATCGGATTTGGATTGTTCTCCCCGGCGTGCGCGCAGGCCCCTGCTGAATTTTTCAAGGACAAGACCTTAACCATCAACGTAGGTTATGGTGCAGGGGGCGGCTACGATATGACCACTCGGATCGTGGCGCGGCACTTGGGTCGGCACATCCCGGGCAACCCCACAGTCATTGTTTCCAACATGCCCGGCGGCGGAAGTCTGAGAGTCATTAATTTTCTTTATAACGCTGCTCCAAAAGATGGATTAACCCTTGGTGTGTTCGGCGCCCTTCTCATGCTTGAACCAATGCGCGGAAACACCAACGTAAAAGCTGAACCGGCCAAGTTTGAGTGGATCGGATCGATGCATAACGATATCAACGCCTGTGGCATTTGGAAAGGAGGGGGCGTTGGAATCAAGACACTTGACGACCTCCTGAAGTCACCAAAGACGATTGTTTTCGGCTCGACCTCGCCGGAAGCGGAGACAGCAACCTACCCCACAATTCTTCGAAAACTTCTTGGCGCGCCAGTCAGTGTCATCAACGGCTATCCAGGAACGCGCGAAATAAATCTTGCTATGCAAAGTGGTGAGGTTCATGGAACATGTGGAATGTATGAGTCCACCGTTCGCACTTCTTATTTCTCAGACCTTCAAGCCGGCAACCTGGCAATTTTCTTTCAAGCAGGGCTCGAGCGTAGGGTGGATCTGTTTGGTAAAGCTGCTTCTGCTGCAGATATCCTGAAAGATGATGAAGCGCGTCAGATTGGAGAGCTCCTCTTCCGACCGTCGGAGATCACTCGCCCGTTAGCGGCGCCGCCAGGTACTCCTAAGGATCGAGTGGCGGCTCTTCAGAAGGCGTTGATGGATACCATGAAAGATCCTGCAACCATTGAAGATGGGCAAAAGTTGAGCATCGACTTCTTGCCGATGGACGGTCAGCGTGTGGCGGAACTAATAAACAATTTCTATCGAACACCTCCCCACCTTATCAAGCGTGCGGTAGAATTATCGGCGGATTAGATCTTTGCAGCCCCGCCTTGAGCATGAGCGATACGTCGTCTTATGACGAAAAGCCCCCATAAGGGCTTCGATTGTTCCGCATCACTATTTGGTTGATAGGATTCTCTGTACCTGCTCCTTCTGCGCGGGCGTCAGGTCGTTGATGGCCCGTCGGACGGCTTCTATGGTCCTCTCTGCGTCGGTAAAGCTGACCTCGCGCTGGCTCTTCTCGCCTTCTGCTATCAACGCCGGATCACTGAGCGCTTCCTTCACAGCCTCCCTTATGAATTTGAGCCGCGCCGCAGGTATATTCGGCGGAGCGATCAGGATCCGACCAAGAGCGTGCAGTGTGCTGTGGAAATCGAAAAGCCACTCGTCCTCCGGCGACAACTTCATGGACTCGAAAATCGTCGGTACGTTTTTGAATAATTGCGAAGGCTGGCGCGACATGTTGGCGACTGCGCGCAGATCGTTGGACTGCACGTAGTTGTTCGCCGATGTATCGTTCACAAACACCGCGTCCATTTCCTTTCGCGTCACGGCGCGCGCGGCGTCGTTGGACCCCTTGTAGCCCATAACGACCTTGCAGGTGAGCTTTACGCCGGCGCATGTAATTTGCGCCCCATCGGACATACCGTCGAGTGGTCCGCTAGCCGCCCAGTTGATCGAGCGGCCGGATTTGATGAAGTCAGCCGGGGTCTTT
>CAMDOY010000152.1 GCA_945903655.1 Rhizobium sp. Q54
GCAGACGAGCACGGGAATCTTCGCGCCTGCTATGACCTCCCCCGCCTGACTGCCAATGAAGATGCGCGACAGCCCCTCGCGCCCATGGCTCGACAAAACGATGAGATCGCATCCCCGCGCCTGCGCCACCCGCAGGATCGCCTCCGAAGGGCGACTGTCGGGCTCATGCACATAATCGCAGGCGACGCCAATCGCAGCGGCCTTGTCGCGCGCCGTGTCAAGAATGCGTTGGGCCATGACCTGCGCTTCGCGCTCGTAATCATCAATCGGTCGCCTGTCGCCAAGCGCGGCGCGGGACGCCATCTCCGTCGCCGTCCAGGGCTCGGTGGCGGTCAGAGCCGTCACGCTGGCGCCAACGGCTTTACCCAGCGTCAGCCCATGAACCAGCGCATGATGCGCCCGTTCAGATCCATCCGTTGCGATCAAGATATGACGATACATGAGACGCCTCCTGTTTGTGGCAGGATGACGGCTTTGCAGCAGGGCCGCATTGATCCCGCGCAAAGGCGCGTTCGTACTCAGCGCGCGTCGAGCTGGGCCTGAAGCTCCTGGGCGAAGCGCTGGATGCGGCGCGCATTGCCGCCGAAATCATGCCGGCCAAAGCGTGAGGCGGATCGGATGTCGATGCGCGTCTGCCCCGCCAGTGGACGCACGCGAATCGTCACATCCTCGGGAAAGCCCATGACCAGGGTTTTATCGACGGCGTCGATATGGCCAACGCCAATGCGCCCGCCCGGCTTCACCTGATCCACCACCAGCCACTTGCGCGCCGCGACCGCCTTCAACACCATCTGCCAGGCCTCCTCGGCCTCAAGCTCAAGCACGATGGGCGAGACCGTGGGAAAGGCGCGCCTTTGCGCCTCGCGCGCCTCAAGGGGAATCAATCCATGGGCGACGCCTGCGCGCGCCGCCAGCGCGCGGGAGGAGCGGGCGAAGTCCGGGGGATCCACGAGATCGGTGGAGATGTCGGTCAGCGGCGGCAAGCGTATGGCTTGCGCCACAAGCCATGTGGGATAGGCCAGCAGCATCAGCGCGAGCAAGGCGCCGCCCACGATGGAGCCAAGGCCGCGCCGTCCCGTGCGCCAGATCACAACGGAGCCGGCACCCCCCAGCAAAAGCCCCATGCAGGCGATGGTCACCGCCGCGCCAAGCACCGCCAGCACCGCCGTAACATCCACCAGCCCGCTGCGCGCCAGCGCCACGGAAATGACGCCAACGGCGAGCCCGAACAGACCCAGCCGCCGACTCCACAGAGCGGCGGCGGACCATGGTTCCTCAAGAATCAAACGACGCATCGCGGATGCGATCCTCGGACTGGGGGTGACAAGCTCTACCGGGTTCCTATCTGGCGCCGGTTCACATCAAGAAAACGCATCAAGCAAAAGAATCTGAAGCACATGGGTTTCAGTATGAAAGGAAAGCGCTTCAAGTCAAAAAAATTGTCTCATGGGGGGAACCAAAGGGACGGATAGGACATGTACCGTTTAGGTGTGTACCCTAAAGTGATCAGCCAGAGATTGCACTTAAGCTTTACAAATAATAGACTGGGAAAAACGTCTGAGGCTCTCTCATGAACTCTGCTGACCCTCCGGATGCGCACCGCGTCTGGTTTCGACTGATCTGTCTGCATGGGAGAATGTCCGCCGCCATCAGCAAGCGCCTGCGCGAGATCCTTCTGTCCATCCCGCAATGCGATGTGCTCACCGCCCTGATGGATTGCGAAGGCATCAGCCAACAAACCCTCGCTGATCGTCTGCATGTGACCAAAGGCAATATCTCGGGCCTGGTTGACCGACTCGCCAAGGCGAGCCTGGTGGAGCGTCGCATGCTCGATGGCGACCGACGCACCCACGCCATCTATCTGACCACCAGAGGGCGGCGCCTGGCCGAACAGGGCGTCGCCATCCAACGCGACTTCGTGGCGCAGAGCCTGGGCAACCTCACGCCCAAGCAACTCGAGAAAATGGATGCTCTGCTGGCGCTGACGAGCGAATTCCTGAGTTCGATCGCGCCTGACCTGGATGGGAATGAACCGGAATGATCCTGCGCAGGCGCAGGTCGTTGCCTCTGGGTTAACCACGTTAGCGCATAGGCTGGCGCGGGCCGCCCATCTTAAGATCCGCTTAACCCGGGCCGGGGAACAGTCGCGGCAGACGGGGCGCGGCGCTCCGTCCGCGTTTGAGTAACCCCGTCATGAACGACATCTCTTTGGAGCAACCCACCCAGCCCCGCGAGGACGCGCGCGATCTTCTCGCCCGCCTTTGCCGCGAGTTAGGCGTCGCAGCGGTGGCGGCGGAACTGGATCTGACCGAAACCTCCGCCTATGATCAGGTGGCCGCGCAGGTGGCTCTCGAATTGGCGAGCCAGGCCCTGGCGGCCTAATCGGCGGGGAACCGCAGTCTTATTTCACTATGACTTTCGCGCCCACCGCAACGCGATTGAACAGATCGATCACGTCGATATTGGCCATGCGGATGCAACCGGAGGACACGTCGCGTCCGATGGTCTCGGGCTCGTTGGTGCCGTGGATGCGATAGAGGGTGTCGCGTCCGTTCTGATAGAGATAGAGGGCGCGGGCGCCGAGCGGATTGTCCGGACCGCCAGTAAGGCCGCCAGCCGCAGCCGTGGGCTTCAGATGGGGCCAGCGCGCCAGCATGTCGGCGGGGGGCGTCCAGTGCGGCCATTCGGCCTTGCGGCCCACCTTGGCCTCGCCGGTCCAGCCTGCGGCTTCCGAGCCCGTGGCCACGCCGTAGCGGATCGCCTTGCCGTTGGGGAGCACGAAGTAGAGGAAGTGACGGGAGGTGTCGACGACGATCGTGCCGGGCGCCTCGCTGGTCGCATAATTGACCTGATAGCGCAGGAAATCGACTTCGACGTCAAATTTGGGGACCAGGGCCAGGTACTTCGAGTCCTTGGCCGAGACCTTGGGATCGGGAACGCTGGGGTAGCATCCGCCCAGACCAACGGCGACAGCGCAAACAACAGCCCATTTATGCAAATGCATCGTCAAACATCCCGCAACGGTCGAATCACCTTCATGGCTCGTTTAACATAAAGGTCAGCCTCTAGACCGCAGGCGCCGCACAAGAACAAAGACTGTTGCAAAAGCGCCACCCCCATCTGCATTATAGCCAGAGCTTATCACGCTCCAGTGAGCTTGATCTTTACCAAAGACCCCTAGCCTACCCGGCCCGGTTTGCAGCCGCCAGCAAGCCGATGGCCCCGTCCAGGCGCCCTCTTCGCCAGCCCCCCATGGACATGGGGGCCCCACAACGCCAAACTCATGAAAAGTTTTGCAGGATGCCGCCTTGAAAACACTTTTCGTCACCCACCCCATCGCGCTCCGCCATGAAATGGGCGAGGGTCACCCGGAACGGCCGGACCGCCTGCGCGCCATCGAGCGCATGCTGGAGGATGAGGCTTTCCAGACCCTCACTCGCGAGATCGCGCCTCTGGGGACCCGTGAGGCGATTCTGCGGGTGCATCCTGAGGTCTTCATCGCCGATCTCGAATCAAGCGCCCCCGACCATGGCTATGCGCGGGTGGATGGGGACACCAGCATGAACCCCTTCACCCTGGAGGCTGCCCTGCGGGGCGTGGGCGCCTCATGCCTGGCCGTGGACGAGGTGATGACCGGGCGTAGCGACAACGCCTTCGTGGGGATGCGCCCCCCCGGGCACCATGCCGAGCGCAGCACGGCCATGGGCTTCTGCTTCTTCAACAACGCCGCCATCGCCGCCCGCCACGCCCAGACCGCCCATGGCGCCGAGCGCGTCGCCATCATGGATTTCGACGTCCATCACGGCAATGGCACCCAGGACATCTTCTGGGGCGACGAGACCGTGCTCTACAGCTCCACCCACCAGATGCCCCTCTATCCCGGCACCGGCGCCGTGAGCGAGACCGGCCTGCATGATAATATCGTCAACGCGCCCCTGCGGGCGGGCGACGGGGGCGAGGCCTTCCGCGAGGCCATGGAGAGCCGGATCCTCCCCGCCCTCGAGGCCTTCGGTCCGGATCTCGTCATCATCTCGGCGGGCTTTGACGCCCATGTGCGCGACCCCCTGGGCAATATCAACCTGATCGAGGAGGACTTCGCCTGGGCCACCGCCCGCCTCATGGACGTGGCGGACAAATACGCCAAAGGGCGCTTGGTGTCGGTGCTCGAAGGGGGGTATGACCTGCAGGGGCTGGCGCGATCCGCCAGCGCGCATATAAAGCGACTCATGGGAGCCGCCTGAGGCGGTCCCTTCGGAGAAGACGCAGCATGACCAGTGGGGTGGTGACAGACGCCGAAGAAAACGGCGCGCGGGCGGCGCGCACGCTGGCGGTCATTTCCGCCGTGCATCTGGTCAGCCATTACTATTGGCTCGCCTTCGCGCCCATGATGCCCGCCCTGCGGGACCTGCTGAATGTCTCCTATACCGAACTTGGCCTCGCCATCACCGTGATGAACGCGGTCTCCGCCGTGACCCAGGCGCCCACGGGCTTCATCGTCGATCGCTACGGCCCGCGCCTGCTGCTCTTCATCGGCGTGCTCATCGGCTCCGCAGGCTTCATCCTCATCGGCCTCGTCCCCACCTATCCCATGCTGATTGCGGGCGCGGTGCTGATCGGCCTTGGCAATGCGGTCTATCACCCCGCCGATTATTCGATCCTCTCGGCTGAAATGCCCGCCGCGCGCATGGGCCGGGCCTTTTCGATCCACAGCTTCACCGGCTACATCGGCTTCGCCATCGCGCCCCCGCTGGTGCTGGCCATGCTCTGGATGGACGGCGTGAGGCTCGCGCTGATCGCGACCGGCCTGATCGGCATCGTGCTCGCCCTGCCGCTGCTACCGGAGATTCCCGGCGAACAGCGCGGCCTGACGCAAAGGCGCTCTTCGCCGCAGGAGCGGACCTCCTCGAAGGCGCTGGTGACCCCGGCGGTGATCGCGCTGACCCTCATGTTCACCACCCTGAACATGTCCACGGGCATGATCCAGACCTTCCTGATGGTGGCGCTAGAGCAGCTCATCGCCATGCCGCTGGATCTGGGCAACCGAACGCTGACGATCTTTTTGACCATGCTGGTGGTGGGCATCATCATCGGCGGCTTCATTGCCGACGGGCTGAAGCATCAGTCCACCCTCGCGGGCCTGGGCCTATGCGCGGCGGCGCTGCTGATCTGCGTGGTCGGTGCGGTGAATCTGGGGGTGACGGGAACCATGCTGGTGATCGGCGCCGCCGGCCTGTTGGCGGGCATCATCGTGCCCTCGCGCGACATGCTCGTGCGCAACGCATCGCCCCCCGACGCGGTGGGCCGGGTCTTCGGCATCGTCACCACCGGCTTCAACTTCGGCGGCATGGTGGCCCCCATCGTGGGCGGCATGCTGGTGGACCATCACGCGCCCGCATGGATCTTCTACACCTCAGCGGCTTTCATGCTGCTGACGGTGGTGATCGCGGTGGCGGTGGACCGGAGCGCGGGGTTGAAGCTCCGCCTGAAATAATCAACATCAAGCGCGCCTCATACACGCCCCTTCAACCCAGCCGCCCCTCACAGCGCCTGCTGAAACCGCACGGCCTCGCCCGTCGATGGCGTCACCAGATCGCCCTCCCACATGACGCGGCGACCGCGCACGAAGGTTCCCACGGGCCAGCCGGTGACGGTCTTGCCATCATAGGGCGTCCAGCCGCAGCGCGAGGCGATCCAGGAGTCGCGGATGGTTTCGGTGCGCCTCATGTCCACCACCGTGAGGTCGGCGTCATAGCCCACGGCGACCCGGCCCTTGGCTGCGATGCCGAAGAGCCGCGCGGGGCCTGCGCTGGTGAGGTCAACGAAGCGCGCCAGGGTCAGACGGCCCGCATTCACATGATCGAGCATCACAGGCACCAGCGTCTGCACGCCCGTCATGCCCGAGGGGCTGTCGGGATAGGTCTTGGCCTTCTCTTCCAGCGTGTGGGGCGCGTGGTCGGAGCCAAGAATATCCGCGATGCCCTGACCCAGACCCCACCAGATGTGATCGCGATGGCGCGCCTCGCGGACCGGCGGGTTCATTTGCAGCTTGGTTCCGAGCGTCGCGTAGAGGCTGGCGTCGAGGGTGAGGTGATGGGGCGTGATCTCCACGCTCGCCACATCCTTGTGGTCCTTCAAAAAGTCGATCTCCTCGCCGGTCGACACATGCAGCACATGAATCAGCGCGCCCTTGTCGCGGGCGATTCTGACGAGGCGCTGCGTGCAGCCCAGCGCCGTCTCCACATCGCGCCAGACCGGGTGGGAATTGGGATCGCCCTTCACGCGGATCGGCTTGCGCTCATTCAACCGATATTCATCCTCCGCATGGAAGGCGGCGCGGCGGCGCGTTTGCGACAGGATCGCCGCCACCCCCGGATCATCCTCCACCAGCAGGGAGCCCGTGGACGAGCCCATGAAAACCTTGATGCCCGCCGCGCCCGGCAGGCGCTCCAGCTCGGGCACATGTTTGGCGTTCTCATGGGTGCCGCCCACCCAGAAGGCGAAATCGCAGTGCATGCGATGCAGCCCGCGCGAAACCTTGTCGGCGAGGGCTTCCGCCGTGGTGGTGAGCGGATTGGTGTTCGGCATTTCGAACACCGCCGTCACCCCGCCCAGCACCGCGGCGCGCGAGCCCGTCTCCAGATCTTCCTTGTGGGTCAGGCCCGGCTCGCGAAAATGCACCTGGTTGTCGATGACCCCCGGCAGGATATGAAGGCCCGTGCAGTCGATGCGCTCCCCCGCGCTCGCCTGCGAGAGATCGCCGATGGCGGCGATGCGCCCGCCAAGCACGCCCACATCGCGCTGGCCCTCGCCATCGTGATTGACGAGCGTTCCGTGTTCGAGAATGTAATCGTAGGTTTGTGACATGGTGCGGCTCGCGTTTGCGCTTGTCAGGGTCTGTGAGGGGCATAATTAGTGCGGGGGGCCGAAGCAAGGCCGCAGCGGGGGTGATTCTCGACCATGCCATCAAGCTTTCTGGATGACCGAGGCGTTCTGCGCGTGAGCGGAGCGGAGGCGCGCGGCTTTCTGCAGGGTCTTTTCACCTGCGACGTGGAGCGCGTGGCGCCGGGAAACCCCGCCTTTGGGGCGCTTTTGACCCCGCAGGGCAAGATCATCGTCGATTTCGTGCTCAGCGAACAGGGCGACGCCTTCTGGCTGGACGTCCCCGCGCCGCTGGCCGCCGACCTGCTGAAACGCCTGCGCCTCTACCGCCTGCGCGCGCAGATCGAGCTGCGCGATCTCAGCGAGACCCTGGGCGTTCAGGCCATCTGGGGCGAAGAACCCCTGCCCGCAGGCGCCCAGCCCGACCCGCGCCACCCCAGCCTCGGCGCCCGCCTGATCGCGGACCGCGCCACGCTGGCCGCAAGCCCCGGCGACCGCACAGCCTATGAGGCCCAGCGCATCGCCTGCGGGATTCCGAAGGGCGGCGATGACTTCGCCTATGGGGATACCTTTCCCCATGAGGCCAATATGGATCTCATCAGTGGCGTCGATTTCAAGAAGGGCTGCTATGTGGGCCAGGAGGTGGTCTCCCGCGTCCACCACCGGGGCACGGCCCGCCGCCGCATCCTGCCCGCCGCCTTCGCCGCTGCGGCCCCCGCCCCCGGAACTCCCGTGCTGGCGGGCGAGACCGAGGTGGGCGCGCTTGGCTCCACCGCAGGCGCCCATGCGCTGGCCTCCATCCGCCTCGACCGGGCGGAGGACGCCCGGGCCGCCGGAACGCCCCTCAGTGCTGGCGGGATCGCCCTGACGCTGGGGGCGCTTCCCTCTCGCGCGCCGCAGGGCTAAATCTGCTCCATGAGCGCCAAGCCCCCCCTCCGCCTGCCCATCCTCCACGACGACGGCCACCACCGTTGCAACTGGCCCTTCGCGGACCCGATCTACAAGACCTATCACGACACCGAATGGGGCGTGCCGGAGACGGATTCCCGCGCCCTCTATGAAAAGCTGATCCTCGACGGCTTTCAGGCGGGCCTCTCGTGGATCACCATTCTGCGCAAGCGCGAGAACTTCCGCGCCGCCTTTGATAATTTCGACCCGCAGAAAATCGCCCGCTACGACCAGCGCAAGGTGGCCAAGCTCATGGCCGACGCAGGCATCGTGCGCAACCGCGCCAAGATCG
>CAMDOY010000153.1 GCA_945903655.1 Rhizobium sp. Q54
GCCCTGCGCGCGGCGCCGTTCCGCAGCGTTGAAGCGGCCGGCGTCATGGATTGGTCAGCGGCGGGCTTCGCCGCGCGCGGGCTGCGCCTGAAGGCGGATCGCTCGGCCTTTGCGGGCACAGCCGTCTTCACCCGTCCGGTCGGCCCGGAGCCCGCCCGGCTCTTTGCGGATCTGACCTCCGAAGCGCTGGATCTTGATGGCGTTCCCGACCTCTCTGGCCTTGGCGCCGCCCTGACGCAGGCGGAGCTGGCTTTTTCGCTCGACGCCCGCGCCATCCGGGTCGCGCGCTTCGGCGAGGGGCTGATCGATGCGGGGCGCATAAGGGCCAAGCTCGCCCAGAACGCCTCGGGGCTGCATCTGGAAACCCTCTCCATCTCCGGCCTTGGCGGGGCTGATGTCTCCATCTCCGGCGATCTCGGCGCCAGGGAGGGCGCTTTTTCCGTGCGGGTCGAAGCCCAGCGCCTTGTTGATCTCGCAGCCTTCCTGCGCCGGGTGGCGCCGGGGCCCATGGCCGATGGATTGGCGGCCCGCGCCGTGGCGCTGTCGCCCCTCGCGCTGACCCTGAACGTGCAAACCCAGCGCCCCGCTCCCGCCGCCCCTCAGAATCTGGCGAGTCTCGCCTTTGACGCGACGGCCCGCGGCTCGCGCTGGCAGGCTTCGCTCAAACCCGAAGGGCCGGGAGGGCGCATCTCCGGTCGGGTCTCGGTTGAAACCCGCGACGCCGCCATGCTGATCCGCCAGTTCGGCGCCGAGACCCTGCCCATCGCCGGGGCCGGGGGCGCCGCCTTGACGGCGAGCCTCGCGGGCGCCCCGGAGGGGGGCTATGCGGTGGATGGGTCCGGGCTTCTGGCGGGGCTTGATCTGGGGTTCAAGGGCCAGCTCTCCGGCTCCCTTGTCGCGCCGCGCGCCCTGGGCGAGTTGCGCGTGAAGACCGCTGACGCCGCGCCCCTCCTGCGGATGATCGGCTATGGCCCACCCGAGATCACCCAGACCTTGCCCCTTGAGGTCAGCGGCGCCCTTGGGCTGGCCGAGGGGCGGCTCTCTCTACGGGGGCTTTCCGGCGCCGCGATGGGCGTGCGCCTCAGCGGCGATCTGGAGGCGCGGCTGGGGCTGAGCCAACCTAAATTTTCAGGCGCGCTGGAGCTTGAACGGGCCAATTTGCCCGCCTTTGCGGCGCTTCTGCTGGGCCCATCGACCGCAGCGCGCGGCGGGCCCTTCTGGAGCGAGGCGCGGTTCGGGCCGGGGCTGGCCGAGTTGCCTGAGGCCGATCTTGCCATCAAGGCGGGGCAGGTGACCTTGCTTGAGGGCGTTTCCGCCTCCCGGGCGAGCCTGCGCCTGACCCTGGCGCCGGGCGTTCTGGCCTTCTCCGAGGTGATGGGCGTCCTGGGGCTCGGTCGCCTCGAGGGCCGGGCGTCCCTGCGGCGCGATGGGGCTACGGTCTCCCTGTCTGGCGCCGCCATAGTGAGCGGCCAGCCGCTCCCGGGGGCATGGGCCCAGGGCGAGTGGGGCGGCAAGATGGAGTTCACCGCCACCGGCGACACGCCCTCCGCCTTGATGGGCGGCCTGGCGGGCGCCGGGGAGTTCCAGTTGCGTGGCCTCGCCATACCCCAGACCGACCCCGGGGCTCCCGCCCGCGTCCTCGCGGAGGCCGAGTCTGGCAGTCTCTACATTTCCGAGAACGACTTCATGGGCGCCCTGCGCCGGGAGATCGTCAAGGGACCCCTCATCTTCGACGCGCCTGACGCCAAGGCGCAGATCGCGGACGGGGTGGTGCGCCTTCAGGCGCCGCAATTCAGCGCCGCCGTGGATCTGCGTCGCATGACCCTTGAGGCGCGGGCGCCCCTGCCGGTGGGCGCTTTACCGAAAAACTGGAGCGGGGCGGCGCCGCAAATCGCGGCGCTCTGGCGCGGGCCACTCGCCGCGCCCCTGCGCGATCTGGACGCCGGAACCTTCATCAATAGCCTGGCGGTGCGCGCCATCGCCCGCGAAAGCGCCCGCATCGAGGCGCTGGAGGCGGATCTGCGCGAGCGCGCCCTCTTCGCCCGCCGCAAGCGGGGCTTCGATTTTCTCCATCAACGGGAGCGTGAGGTCGCCGCCTTCCTGGCGGAGCAGGCGCGGCTTGATGGCGAAAGACAGGAGCGTGAGGCTCAGGAGCGGGCGCGGCGCGAACGCGAACAGGCGGAGATCGAGAAGGGCGAGCTTGACAAGCTCATCCGTTCCCTGCCGCCGGAGCTTTCCCCTCGGTAATCCAGCTCCTTGCGCACAGACGCTCCAGCACGAACACTCTGATGGCGGAGGAGAGATTGGCCTCCCCCCGGGTGGCGTCGATCTGCGCGACGAGGCTGGCGAGCGACCTATGATCTGCGGCGGCGATGGTCTTCAGGCCCTTCCAGAAGGCGTCTTCCAGGGAGATCGAGGTGCGGTGCCCGGCGATGACGAGCGAGTGTTTGGCGATTTTCGTGGAGAACGCGGTGACCTCTTCGGGCGCATCAGTCATCTTTGGCGGCGTCTGGTTTGGCTGGGTCTCGCCCATCGAGTTGATGGGCGTCGAGGCGCTGGCGCTCCTTGGTTTGAGCCGCCTCCGTCATCTCGCGCTCGGCTTTTGTGCGACCGAAGGCGAGCCGGTTCGCCTCAGCCTTGCGCTCGGCTTGCTTGCGCTCCTGCGCCTTGCGGAATTGCCGTAAATTGATGATCTCGCCCATGACCAGATCTCCCACGCACGCCCCCTCACGCGGCCAGCATAGGTCCTTTTGCAGCGCTTGCGCCAGCGCAGATGTGGGGCTTCAGGTCTTTTTGCGGAAGGCGTCGATGGAGATCACCTTCTGGTCGCCGCTCTCCACGGGCGTTGCGGCGGGAACGGGGGCGCTCTTCTCGGACTTGCCCTCCGCCTTGCCCTTGGGCCGGGCGGTCGGGGCCACTTCCACCGGTTCGGAGCCTGCGCCGCGCGGCGCCTTCTCGGAACGGGCTGTAGCCTTTGGCGCCGGGAGCGCGGTGGGGCGGGGCGCTGGCTCGGTGTCGTTCGCGCCTTCTTCGGGCTCGATGTCCTGCAGCTCAAACTTGAGGCCAAATTCCACGGAGGGGTCGAAGAACCCGGACAGGGCCTCCCAGGGAACGCTCAGGCGCTCCGGCACATTCGAAAAGGACAGGCCAACCTCGAAGCCGAATTCCGTGACGTTCAGGTCCCAGAATTGATGCTGGAGGATGATGGTGATCTCTTTGGGGAACCGTTCCTTGGTGCGCGGCGAGATCTGAACGCCCGGCGCATCGGTGCGGAAGGTGATGAAGAAGTGATGCTCGCCGGGAAGCCCGTCGCGAGCGGCGTCGCCCAGAACCTTGCGCACAACGCTCCGCAGGGCTTCCTGAACGAGAAGATCGTAGCGGATGATATCGGTCGGCATGCGCGGATGAAGCTCCGTCTCAGAAAAAGTGGAGGCTTCTGTTGCCAGGCGCCTCCGGGCCCCGCCTAAAAGTGCTACCCCTTAGGACTTTGATTTCGGTACTGGCACAGCATTACGCTGCGACGGCCACCGGAGCATAGTTGTCATTGGCAACTACAAGTTTGACCCGATAACGGTGGTATCATGCCGGGCAAAAGCGCACCCTTTACACCCCCCGTCGAACCTATTTCGCCCCCCCGGAGCCCGCCTTGACGGGCTTGGGTGGAGGCGCCGGGTACCGCCCCCGGGTCCGAAAGGCTTATTCCGATAGCTGTTTATCGCCATATTCCCCTTGCGGGGACAGTTTGAATATAGGCGGGTGCGGTCCGCTTTGAAAGTGCCCCTTGCGCCACGGGGCCGTCTTTTTCACCCAAGGGGCGATTTCCCGGGGGAAACCGCCCATGAGGGGGTCACAGATGCGCGATCTTGGGCATGACCTCGGTCGAGAAGAGCTGCAGGGAGCGCAGGCTGTCGTCGAAGGAGAGGTTTCCGAACATCATGTAGGCGAGGAGATAGTTGGTCCCCAGCTCGCCCGCCTGCTCGGTCAGTTTCGCCACGACCGTCTCGGGCGAGCCCGCGATGGCCATGCCATTGACCTCGCAGCTCTCGAAATCGATGCCGCGATGGACATTGAGCCGCCCTGAGAGCTCGGTGGAGCCGTTGAGGTTGCGGATGTAGTTGAGGCTCGCCAGATGGTGCTCGAAGGCGGGCTTCATGATGCGGCGGGCCTCCTCGTCCGTATCCGCCACCACGATATGGCGCAGCTGGCCGATGGCCGCCCCGCCGGGGAATTCGGCCTTGTGCTGGGCCGGGCCGCCGCGCTTCTCCAGCGCCGCCTTGTAATGGGCGATGTTCGCCTTGGCGTGGGCCGTGCCGCCATTGGCGGTGAAATGCATGCCCTGCTCGCCCGCCCAGGTGGCGCCGATCTCGTTCGAGGAGCCATACCAGAAGGCCGGATAGGGCCGCTGCAGGGGGCGCAGGGCCATGGGCACGTCGGTATATTTGTAATAGGGGCCGTCGTGGTTGAGCTTGTCGGTGGTCAGGCCCTTCACCAGGCACTCATAGGCGTCGAAGAAGATGTTGCGGGAATCCGCGTGATCGACCTTGTGGTAGTTCAGCTCGAAGGGCGACACGCCCCGGCCCACGCCCACCTCCATGCGCCCGCGCGAGAGGTGATCGAGCATGGCGATCTCCTCGATGAGGCGCAGGGGCGAATAGAGCGGCAGCAGATAGCACAGGGGCCCGAAGCGCAGGCGCTTGGTGATCCGCGCCAGCGCGCCGAGATAGACGCCGGGCACCGGCACCATGTTGAGCGGCGTACAATGATGCTCGGCCACATGCAGGCAGTAGAAACCGGCCTCGTCGGCGAGTTGGGCGAAGCGCAGGCGCTCGTCAAAGATGGTGGCGAGAGAACGGTCGCCTGTTTGCTCGACGTGATCGAAAAGTCCGACTTTCATGCTTCCTCCGGTTCTGATGTCTGAGGCCTTCTAGCCGGATCTGCTTGAATATCCAATCAAGCCGGAGGCGAAGGGCGATATTGCCTATGGGATCGGCGGTTGATCGTCGCCGATGGTCACCCGCTTCATCAGGCGCCGCTCGGTCTCCGAGAAATCCGTGCGGGCGTGCATGGTGGCGCGATTGTCCCAGACTACGATGTCGCCCACTTTCCACTGGTGGGCGTAGACGAAGCGCGGGTCCTCCGCATGGTCGCAGAGCTCGTCGATCAATTTGCGGCTTTCATCGGGGTCCATGCCCTCGATATGGTCGGTCATGAGGCGGCAGACATAGAGGGATTTCTCGCCGGTCTGGGGAATGGTGCGGGCCACCGGATGCACGCATTGGGGCCCGGCGTTGTCGCGCATGTCCGGCGCCGTCGCCCCGTAGGTGAAGCGGTTGAGCGCGGTCTTGCCCACAAGCTTTTGCTTGGTCTCCTCCGGCAGGGTCGCATAGGCCAGCACCATGTTGGAGAAGAGCGTATCGCCGCCCTCCTTGGGGATTTCGATGGCCATGAGGGCGGCGGCCCGGCAGGGCTGCTTCTGGTGGATGCGGTCGAAATGGAAGGACATTTCCCCATCGGGCAATTGCCCCATGGGCTTGCCGTCCTCGCGGATGTTGGAGATCACCATGATGTCGTCGCGGCCCGAGAGGGGCGAGATGAAGCGCGACTTTTCGATAGGTCCCAGGCATTTGCCGAATTCCACCAGTTCGGCGTCGGTGAGGTGCTGGTCGTGCAGCACGAGAATGTGATGCTTGAGGAAAGCGTCGAAAATGGTCTTCGAATCCTCTGGCGTGATGTTGCGCGCATCAAGGCCGATGATCTCGGCGCCGAGCGGCGCATCCAGCGGCTTTACGGTGATGGCCATCGTTTGCTCCCCTGCACATTGCGCCCCTTTGTGACAGGGCGCCCAAGACAATGTAGAGGATTGCATGGCCCATCGCCAAGGGGGTTTGGTGGGAAGACGGGCGCCAGGCGCTTGCCTTCGCCGCCATTCCCCGCAAAATGCGAATGGTGTTTGGGAGGTTGGCATGAAGGGTTTGGTGGGCCTGCGACATTTGGTGGCGGTTGGGCTGGCGGCGGCACTGGTCGGCGGGGCGGCGCGGGCGCAGGATGGGGTGGCGAGCTTCTACAAGGGCCGCACGCTCACCATCGTGGTCGGGTCATCGCCGGGCGGGGGCTATGATCTCTACAGTCGGTTGCTCGGGCGCTTCCTCGGTCGCCATGTCCCCGGCAATCCCACCACTCTGGTCCAGAACATGCCCGGCGCCGCCTCCAATGTGGCGGCGGCCTATGTCTACAATGTCGCGCCCAAGGATGGCTCGGTGATGGGCGCCATCTTCATGGGCGCCGTCGTCGAACCGCTCTTTGGCGAGGCCAGACGCAGCACCCATGACACCGCGAAGTTCAACTATATCGGCAACGCCAACAGCGACGCCTATGTCTGTCTGGTGCGCACGGACGCGGGGGTCAATTCCCTTGGCGATCTCTTCACCCGGGAAATCGTCATGGGCGCCAGCGCGGAAGGCGCCTCGACCCGTGACTTTCCCTCCCTGTTGAAAAATCTGCTGGGGGTGAAGTTCAAGATCGTCGCGGGCTATCCCGGCACGCGCGAAATCAATCTCGCTATGGAAAAGGGCGAGGTGCAGGGCGCCTGCGGCGAGACCTGGTCGAGCGTGGCCGCCACCTATCCCGCCTGGTTCCGCGACAAGCTGGTGAAGCCCCTCGTGCAGGAATCCAATGTCGGCTATCCCGAGCTCGACCGCATGGGCGTGCCGTTGTCGAAGGAATTCGCCAAAACGGCGGAGCAAAAGCAGATCCTCGATCTCGTCTACAGCCAGACCACCTTCGGGCGCCCCTATGTGGTGGCGCCGGGCGTGCCCGCCGAGCAGGTGGAGGCCCTGCGCAAGGCCTTCATGGCCGCCATGACCGACCCTGATCTCGTCGCCGAGGCCAAGCGCATCAACCTCGACATCGCGCCTATCCCCGGCGAGGAGTTGCAGACCCTGATCGCCAGGCTCTACGCCACGCCCCAGGATGTGGTGGACAAGGCCAAGGCGGCGCTGGTCTACAAGCCCTGAGGGGTAGGCGGATTTTTCCCGGATCAGAAGCCTATTTTAATGCAATGCTTGTGATAGATTATTGCCGTGCAGGGATCTGGTTCGATGTCTGCGACCGCTCAATTGCGGGATTTTGAGAGGATTTCATTTCAAGAGGATTTCATCATGTCCGGATTTGGAAAACGTCAGATTGTTTCAACCCCGGTGCGGTCTGATGCTTCTGGTCCAGCGGGCGAGGCTGGCCTGACCGCAGATCGGCTGCCTTTTTCTTTCATCGGACTTGCAGGCGCCGCAGCTGTGTCCGCAGCGCTCATGCTTTGTGTATTTTATATGATTTATCCTATGATCATGCGGATTGCTGAGGCTAATCTCGCACTTTCACGAATGAATCCCGATGTTCTCAAATTGGGTTATTCGATAATGAAATGGTCGGTCGCCATAACAGGCGTTTTTTCTGGAGCGGTCTATTGCGTCATTACGCATTGGATCGCTTATTTTTTTCGCAGGAGCGACCTTTGGGTTTTCGCGCTGACTGGACTTGCTTGCATGTTCCTCTCATGGTTTTTTCCGGAGTCCACTCCGCCTGCAAACGTTCAGCTGCCTGAGGGTTTCCAGCTGCCCGCTGACCTCCAGCGTCCCTTCCTGGCCAGTTTGCTGGCCATCTTGTCTGGCCCGGCCACCACATCCACCTATTGGCTCATCGCCAAATGGCGCGCCGCGTGAGGAATCGACCCGCGCGGCGCCTGTAGTTCACTCGCTACCGAGAAGCTTCTTGGCGAGCGTCACTGCGCTGGTGGGCGTGGCGACAATCTGCTTGGCGATCTTGTCAAGGTTCTCGCCGCCATTGGGCTCGATGGGGATCTGGACCTTTTCGGCTTCCGCCAGAAAATCCGGATCCTTCATCGTCGCGTCGAACGCCTTGCGCAGGGCGTCCACGCGGTCCTGCGGCACGCCCGGCGGCAGGAAGACGGCGCGGGCGAATTCGGAGGAGCCGCAGATCATCAGCAGCGCGGCCTTCTGTTCCTCGTTGCGGGCGAGCTCCAGGAGGGTGGGGACCTCCGGCAGCAGGGGGTCGCGGGTCAGT
>CAMDOY010000154.1 GCA_945903655.1 Rhizobium sp. Q54
ACCGCCGTTGGCCGCGAGGTCAGCGTGATCGTCGTGCGCGCCGGCAAGGAGCAGGAGTTGAAGGTCACCCTCGGCCGTCTGGAGGATGGCGAGAAGCAGGCGTCGCTGGACGCTGGCAAGGGCGACAAGAGCGCGCCCAACGCCGCCGCCGCCCAGAAGGCGCTGGGCATGGAGTTCGGCGCCCTGACCGCCGACACCCGCAAGAAGTTCAATCTGAAGGATGGAAGCGAGGGCGTGCTGGTGACCAATGTGGAGGCCAACTCCGCCGCCGCCGAAAAGCGCATCTCGGCGGGCGACCGTATTCTGGAGATCAACCAGGATCCGGTGTCCAAGCCCGAGGATGTCGCCCGCAAGCTCAAGGAACTGAAGGATCAGGGCCGCAAGTCGGCGCTGCTCTTCGTGGCCTCGCCGCAGGACGACAAGCGGTTTGTGCCGTTGCCCTTGAACTGAGGCGGCATTAGCGAAACGGGGAGGGGCGCTGATTGGCGCCCCAATCCCCTTACCCCACGAATTGCTCGCGCTTGTAGCCCTGCGCATAAAGCAGCGCGGTAAGATCCCCATGGTCCACCCGCGCCCCCGCCGCCGCCGCCGCCACCGCCACCGCTGGCTTGGCGTGGAAGGCGACGCCAAGGCCCGCTTCCTGAATCATCGAGAGATCATTGGCGCCGTCGCCCACCGCCATGGTCTCCTCGCGCACCAGACCGTTGCGGGCGCGTAGCTCCACGAGGCTCTCGAACTTGGCCTCGCGGCCCAAAATTGGCTCGGTGACGCGGCCCGTGAATTTGCCATTGGCGACCAGCAGGGTGTTGGCGCGGTTCTCGTCAAAGCCGATGGTCGCGGCGATGGGGCCGGTGAAGAGGGTGAATCCGCCCGAGACCAGCGCCGTATAGGCGCCGTTCGCCTTCATGGTCCGCACCAGTTGCGTCCCGCCGGGGGTCAGCTTGATGCGCTCCGCGATCACCGTCTCCACCACATCGGCGGCGAGCCCTTCCAGCAGGGCCACGCGGGCGCGCAGGGAGGTCTCGAAGACCAGCTCGCCGCGCATGGTGCGCTCGGTAATGGCGGCGACCTCCGCCTTCTTGCCTACGAAATCCGCGAGTTCATCGATACATTCCTGCCCGATCATGGTGGAATCCATGTCGGCGAGGAAAAGCCGCTTGCGCCGGTGCGCCTTGGCCTGCACGAAGAGATCCACCGGCAGGTCGCCCAGCTCCAGCCGCAGCATCTCGGCGATGCGGCGGTTGTCCGTCGCGCCCATGGGTGCGAAAGGAATATCGGCGGCCAGGCCCTCCGCCAGCCAGACGGGTTCGTCGGGGCTGGGCAGGTGGGCGCTGAGCTCATGGAGCAGGGCTTCATCAAGGACCGGGCGGCCGGGCGGACAGACGAGCGTCAGGACATGCGACATCGGATTCAGGGTCTTTCGCAAGCTTCGGGGAGCCCGCCAGCGTGAGCGCGCCGGGGCCTGAGGCCATTCTCATCGCAGGACCGACCGCCAGCGGCAAGTCCGCTTTGGCGATCACTTTGGCGCAGCGCCTGGGAGGGACCGTGGTGAACGCGGATTCCATGCAGGTTTACAGGGATTTGCGGGTTCTGAGCGCCCGCCCGAGCCAAGCCGAGGAGGCCGCCGCGCCCCATGTGCTGTTCGGCCATGTGGACGGGGCTGTGAATTATTCGGTGGGGCTCTGGCTCGCGGACGCCGCCCGCACCCTGGCGGAGCTGCGCGGTCAGGGGCGCCTGCCCATCTTCACCGGCGGCACCGGCATGTATTTCAAGGGCCTTCTGCGCGGCCTCTCGGATATCCCCCCCGTGCCGGAGGAGGTGCGGGCGCGGGTGCGGGCTGAAGCCGAGGGGCAGGACCCCGCCACGCTCCACGCCAGGCTCAGCGCTCTGGACCCTGAGACGGCGGCGCGGCTGCGGCCCAGCGACCCCCAGCGCATTCTGCGGGCGCTGGAGGTCTTCGAGGCCACGGGCCGGAGCCTTTTGGCCCTTCAGGGCGCGCGCACGCCCGGCCTGCTGGACCCCGCGCGGTGCCTGTGCCTGTTTCTGGCGCCCGAGCGCGCCGCGCTCTCCGCCCGGATCGACGCGCGCTTTGACGCCATGGTCGCGGCGGGGGCTTTGGAGGAGGTGCGGGCGCTGGCGGCGCGGGGGCTCGACCCCGCCTTGCCGGTCATGCGCGCCCATGGGGCGCCGGGCGTCGTGGCCTATCTGCGGGGCGAGGCGAGCCTTGAGGCGGCGATCCAGAAGGGCAAGACCGACACGCGCCATTATTCCAAGCGCCAGTTCACCTTCATCCGCCACCAGCTGCCCGAATTCGTCTGGGCGGCGCCGGAGGCGGCGGAGCAGGCGGTCAACGGGATGCTGGGCGGTTAAGGCTGATTCGCGCGCGCCCTTGACCAAGACCCCAGCGTGAGGTACGAAAACTACGGTTTCAGGTGGAGAGGCGCCATGCGCGCGAAGCTTATTGTAGTATGCAACGCGCCAGAGACGGGACGGGCCTGACCCGCTTTCCCGCAACTGGCGCATGACACAGGCCCCCGAGTGGGCCTTTTTTATTGCCCTCAAGCCTGAACAACAGACGAGCAGACGGAGAAGACGATGTCGAAACAGATGACCGGTGCGGAAATGATCGTCGAGGCCCTCAAGGACCAGGGCGTGGACACGATTTTCGGATATCCCGGCGGCGCCGTACTGCCCATCTATGACGCGCTGTTCCAGCAGGAGACAGTTCAACATGTGCTGGTGCGCCACGAACAGGGCGCCGCCCACGCGGCTGAGGGCTATGCGCGTTCCACCGGCAAGGTCGGGGTGCTGCTGGTGACCTCCGGCCCCGGCGCCACCAACGCCATCACCGGCCTGACCGACGCCCTGCTCGACTCCATTCCCCTGGTCTGCCTGACCGGGCAGGTGCCGACCCATCTCATCGGCTCCGACGCCTTCCAGGAGTGCGACACGGTGGGCATCACCCGCCATTGCACCAAGCACAACTATCTCGTGCGCTCCATCGAAGACCTGCCGCGTATTCTGCACGAGGCCTTCTATGTGGCCCGCAGCGGCCGTCCCGGCCCTGTCGTCGTGGATCTGCCCAAGGATGTGCAGTTCGCGCTGGGCCTTTATCAGGGCCCCCTGAACATCCAGCACAAGACCTATCAGCCCAAACTCAAGGGCGACATCGACCGCATCCGCGAGGCGGTCGCCATGATGGCGAAGGCCAAGCGTCCGGTGTTCTACACCGGTGGCGGCGTCATCAATTCGGGCCCGCGCGCGTCCACGCTGCTGCGCGAGCTGGTCGCCATGACTGGCTTTCCCATCACCTCGACCCTCATGGGCCTTGGCTCCTATCCCGCCTCCGGCGACAACTGGCTGGGCATGCTGGGCATGCACGGCACCTACGAGGCCAATCATACCATGCATGATTGCGATCTCATGATCGCGGTCGGCGCGCGTTTCGACGACCGCATCACCGGTCGCCTCGACGCCTTCTCGCCGGGCTCCAAGAAAATCCACATCGACATTGATCCGTCCTCCATCAACAAGAACGTGAAGGTTGACATGTCCATCGTCGGCGATTGCGCCCATGTGCTGGAAGACATGATCTCGGTCTGGCGCGCCGAAGGCCACAAGACCGATGACGCGGCGCTCGGCGCCTGGTGGAAGCAGATCGACCATTGGCGGGCGCGCAAGTCGCTGGCCTATCGGGCTTCGGCGTCCACCATCAAGCCGCAATATGCGGTGCAGCGGCTCTATGAGCTGACCAAGGATCGCGACACCTACATCACCACCGAAGTGGGCCAGCATCAGATGTGGGCGGCCCAGCATTATCATTTCGAGGAGCCCAACCGCTGGATGACCTCTGGCGGCCTTGGCACCATGGGCTATGGCCTGCCCGCCGCCATCGGCGTGCAGATGGCCCATCCCAAGTCGCTGGTCATCGACATCGCGGGCGAGGCCTCGATCCTGATGAACATGCAGGAAATGTCCACGGCGGTGCAGTATCGCCTGCCCGTGAAGATCTTCATCCTCAACAACGAATATATGGGCATGGTGCGCCAGTGGCAGGAACTGCTGCATGGGGGCCGCTATTCCCAGAGCTATTCCGAGGCCCTGCCCGATTTCGTGAAGCTGGCGGAAGCCTATGGCGGCAAGGGCATTCGCTGCTCGGACCCGGAAGATCTCGACCGCGCCATTCTCGAAATGATCGACTATCCCGGCCCCGTGATCTTCGATTGCATCGTCGCCAAGGAAGAGAATTGCTTCCCGATGATCCCATCGGGTAAGGCGCATAACGAGATGATCCTGGCCGAACTCTCCGACGACGCGGGCGTCGAGATCGGCAGCATCATCGACGAGAAGGGCAAGATGCTGGTGTGAGCCAGAATCTCTCACCGCTCAACGCAGTCCTTTCGGGATCTTCACCATGAACGCCATCGCAGCCCTGTCTCCCTATTCTTCATCGCTCGGCAAATCCAACATCGAGCGCCATACGCTTTCCGTGCTGGTCGACAACGAGCCGGGCGTCCTCGCCCGCGTGGTCGGCCTGTTTTCGGGGCGCGGCTACAATATCGAGAGCCTCACGGTGGCCGAAGTGGCCCATGGGGAGCATCTGTCGCGCATCACCATCGTGACGGCGGGGACGCCCGAAGTGATCGAGCAGATCTCCCACCAGCTCGAGCGCATCGTCCCCATCCACAAGGTCACGGACCTCTCCATGCAGGACAAGGTCATCGAGCGCGAGCTTGCGATGATCAAGGTGCATGGGACCGGGGATCATCGCAGCGAGGCCCTGCGGCTCGCCGAGGCCTTCCGCGCCAAGGTGATCGACGCCACCATCGAGAGCTTCATCTTCGAGCTGACGGGCTCGCCGACCAAGATCGACGATTTTGTGGAGCTGATGCGCCCCATCGGCCTCGTGGAGGTCTCGCGCACCGGCGTGGCGGCGATCACGCGGGGCGCGCAGGGCATGTGAGAGGGGACGGCGGGCAGGCCGTTAAGGATCAGCCCGCAGTTTCCTTTGACGGATCGGTTCCGCCCGCTTAGAAGGCACTCGCCTAGAAATTCCGCGACGGGGAGCCCGTCGTCCAACGGGGAAAACACGTCATGCGCGTCTATTACGATCAGGATGCAGATATTAATCTGGTCAAGGGCAAGAAGGTCGCCGTCATCGGCTACGGCTCTCAGGGCCATGCCCATGTCCTCAACATGCGCGATTCCGGCGTGAAGGACCTTGTCGTCGCCCTGCGCAAGGGCTCCGCGACCGCCAAGAAGGCTGAAGGCGAAGGCATCAAGGTCATGGAAGTGGCCGAAGCCTCCGCTTGGGCCGACATCATCATGATGCTGACCCCCGACGAGCTGCAGGGCGACATCTACCGCGACCATATCGCGGCCAATATCCGCCCTGGCGCGGCGCTGCTCTTCGCCCACGGCCTCAACGTGCATTTCAACCTGATCGAGCCCCGCGCCGACATCGACGTGCTCATGGTCGCCCCCAAGGGCCCCGGCCACACGGTGCGCGGCGAATATCTGAAGGGTGGCGGCGTGCCCTGCCTCGTGGCGATCCATCAGGACGCCTCGGGCAACGCCCATGACATCGGCCTCTCCTACGCCTCCGCCATCGGCGGCGGTCGTGCGGGCATCATCGAGACCACCTTCCAGGAAGAATGCGAGACCGATCTCTTCGGCGAGCAGGTCGTGCTCTGCGGCGGCCTCGTGGAACTGATCCGCGCGGGCTTCGAGACCCTGGTCGAGGGCGGCTACGCCCCCGAGATGGCCTATTTCGAGTGCCTGCATGAAGTGAAGCTGATCGTCGACCTCATCTATGAGGGCGGCATCGCCAACATGAACTACTCGATCTCCAACACCGCCGAATACGGCGAATATGTCACGGGCCCGCGCATCGTGACCTCCGAGACCAAGGCCGAGATGAAGCGCGTTCTGGAGGACATCCAGTCCGGCAAGTTCACGCGTGACTGGATGCTGGAGAACAAGGTCAACCAGACCTCGTTCAAGGCGACTCGCGCCCGCAACAACGCCCATCAGATCGAGGAAGTCGGCGCCCGTCTGCGCGCCATGATGCCCTGGATCGGCAAGAACAAGCTGGTCGACAAGGCCCGCAACTAAGTTCAGGTGACTGTGTCGCCCTGAAACGGGCGGCGAAAAGCGATGGGCGGAGCTGTCATTGACAGTCTCCGCCCTTTTTTTGTTTCTAATTTCGTAAATTTGTCCAATTCGAACTTGTCCTGACGGGGGACTGTGGTATCGATTCCTTGCTTAAATTGTTAAGCTTATGTGATTTGGCGCCACGTCCATGCAAAGCCTTCAATCTCTCGGCCTCCTCGCCTCGATCGATCGGGATCTTCTCGAGCAGCGGGCGGTCGCGCTTCTGGAGCGCCTCGCCGATCACGACATCGAGCAGGCCATGACCTATTTCACCGCCTGCGCCACCGTGGTTCTTGGGCGGGATCGGCGCGCCATGCCCTACTTTGGCGCCTACCAGGGTCCGGAGGCGATCCGCCGGGCCTTTCGCGGGGTCGAGATCGAATATGACATATTGCGTCAGGAGATCAGCGACATCGTGATCGATCAGGACCGGGTCGTGACGCGCCGCGTCTGCCGCATGCGCCATCGGGGCACCGGCAAGGTCATGAATGTGGATTTCTGCGACTGGATGCGGTTTCAGCACGGGCTTGTTTGCGAACTGAGCCTGTCGCCCGAGTCCTCGCAGATTGAGGAGCTGGTGGCGTAGGGGGGGCGATTCCGAACCCGGCCTTGTGACGCGAATCGTCTTCATAACGCCTTGCGTATCTCACCTTTGGGCCGAGGCGCATGGCCTGTTTGCGCATCTTAATTGCCTAGATCAAGTTAATGCAGTATAGAATATGAGTTTAGAATGTAACATTCTCACCAAAACGGGTTTGTGAGCTTGCTATGGTGCGTTTCGTAACAATTAAATTCATAAATAACTCAATTTTTGTGAAATTATTGTTTTTAGACTTGCAGTTACGTTAGGCTATGGTATCAATTCGTTACGTTTAATGTTAAGCTGATGACTTAGGATGATACTTACATGCAAGACATCGAAACGCTCGGTCTCCTCTCCTCCCTTGACCGCGTTCTGCTTGAGGAGCGCGCCCTTGGTCTGCTGGATTGTCTCGCAAAGCATAACATTGATGAAGCCATGACCTTTCTGAGCCCGCAGGCCAAGGTCTCCTTGGGCAGCGACCGCCGCGCCATGCCTTTCTTTGGTTCCTATGAGGGCGAGGCTGGGGTCCGTCAGGCGCTGCGCGAAGTCCATATCGAGTGCGATGTGCTTGCCTACGAGATCCGCGACATCGTGATCGATCAGGACCGCGTGGTCGCGCGCCGCACCTGCCGCATGCGCCATCGGGGCACCGCCAAGGTCATGGACGTCGATTTCTGCGACTGGATGCAGTTCGAGGGCGGCTTCGTGTCCCATCTGAGCCTCATGCCAGAGACGCTGGCCCTCGCCGAACTGGTGGCCTGAGCTTTGCGGCGCTTGCCAGTGGCGCTGAATTGAGCGAGCGTGAGCTTCTCCGGAGGAAGCCTATCGCCCATGTCTTCTGTCGCCATGTCGCCTATGTCTGAAGCGCCAGCTCACGCCATCGCCGCTGAACCGGGGATTGTCTCCCTCGAACAGGTCAGCGTGCGTTTTGGCGGCGGCCCGTCCGCCTATGAGGCGGTCGCTGGGGTCACGCTCGAAATCGCCGCAGGGGAGTTCGTGGCCATCGTGGGCCCCACGGGCTGCGGCAAGTCCACCCTGCTGAATGTGGTCGCGGGGCTTTTGGCCCCCGCCGCTGGCCTCGCCCGGGTCCATGGCCGCAGGGTCGCGGGCGTCACGGCTGAGGCGGGCTATCTGTTCCAGCAGGACGCGCTCATGCCCTGGAAGACGGCGCTCGCCAATGTGGCCGTGGCGCTGGAAGTGGGGGGCGTTGCGGCCCCTGAGGCGCGCGAGCGGGCCAAGGCCCTGCTGGCGCGGGTGGGGCTTGCCCGTTTCCTTGATCGCTATCCCCATCAGCTCTCCGGCGGCCAGCGCAAGCGCGTGGCGCTCGCCCA
>CAMDOY010000155.1 GCA_945903655.1 Rhizobium sp. Q54
CACGCAATCCTCCACCACCGCATCGAGCGAGCGCGAGAGTTTGCCTTCGGCGAGATCATGCTGGTACTGGCCCACGCCAATGGACTTGGGGTCGATCTTGACGAGTTCGGCGAGCGGGTCCTGCAAGCGCCGGGCGATGGACACCGCGCCGCGAATGGTCACGTCGAGGTCGGGCAGTTCGGCGCTGGCGAAGGCGGAGGCCGAATAGACGGAGGCGCCGGCCTCCGACACCACGATCTTGGCGAGCTTGAGGTCGGGGTTGCGCTGGATCAGCTCGCCCGCCAGCTTGTCGGTCTCGCGCGAGGCGGTGCCGTTGCCGATGGCGATCAGCTCGACCTTGTGGACCCGGCACAGGCGCGCGCATTCGGCGATGGCGTCATCCCAGCGGCGCTGGGGCTCGTGGGGATAGATGACGGAATGGGCGACCACCTTGCCGGTGGCGTCCACCACAGCCACCTTCACGCCTGTGCGAAAGCCCGGATCAAGCCCCAGGGTGGCGCGCGAGCCTGCGGGCGCCGCCAGCAGCAGATCGCGCAGGTTGGAGGCGAAGACCTTCACGCCCTCCTCTTCAGCCGTTTGCCAGAGCCGCATGCGCAGATCGACCGCCAGATGCACCTGAAGGCGCGTGCGCCAGGCCCAGCGAACCGTCTCCATCAGCCACTTGTCGCCGGGGCGGCCCTTATCGCTGATGCCCACCTGTAGCGCGATCTTGCGCTCGTAGGGGCCGGGCACGCCGGGGGTCGCGACCGCGTCAGCGAGCTCGGGCTCCAGCTTGAGGTCGAGGATCTCTTCCTTCTCGCCGCGAAACAGGGCGAGGATGCGATGCGAGCGCAGCTTGGCGAAGGGCTCGCTGGAGTCGAAATAATCGGAGAATTTCGCCCCCTCCGTCTCCTTGCCCGGCCGCACGGCGGAGGCGAGGCGCCCGCTGGTCCAGTATTGCTCGCGCAGGGCGCCCACCAGTTCCGCGTTTTCCGAAAAACGCTCCACCAGAATAGCCCGCGCGCCATCCAGCGCGGCCTGTACGGTCTCGATGCCTTTCTCGGCACTGACGAAGGCGGCGGCTTGAACCTGCGGGTCGTTCTCGGATTGGCCGAACAGCGCATCGGCCAGCGGCGCAAGGCCCGCCTCGATGGCGATGAGCGCCTTGCTGCGGCGCTTGGGCTTGAAGGGCAGATAGATATCCTCCAGCCGCGACTTGGTGTCGGCCTCCATGATGGTGCGTTCAAGGGGCGCATCGAGCTTGCCCTGCTCGCGGATGGAGTCGAGGATCGCCTTGCGACGGTCTTCCATCTCGCGCAGGTAGCGCAGGCGCTCTTCGAGGTTGCGCAGCTGGGCATCGTCGAGCTGGCCGGTGACTTCCTTGCGGTAGCGGGCGATGAAAGGCACCGTCGAGCCCTCGTCCAGCAGCTGGACGGCGGCGGCGACCTGGCGCTCGTTCACACTCAATTCGTCGGCGATACGCTGATTGATCGATTTCATCACGGCTCCGAATCGGCAGGCGCGCAACAGGCCCCCCGGGGGCGTCGATCTAGACCGCCTGTTGCGGCAGGGTCAAAGCGGTCCTGTGGACGAATCGAGGCGGGAGCGCGCCCATCAGGCCGGATGGGTCAGGGAGCCCTTGAAGGCCAGATAGCCGCCATCGATGAGCAGATCGGTTCCGGTGACGAAGGAGGAGAGGTCGCTCGCCAGATAGAGCGCCCCATCGGCGATCTCGCGGGCCTGTCCGGTGCGGTTGAGCAGATAGCTCGGCCCCTTCGCCGCATTGGCGGCTTCCCGGCTGGGGAAGCGTTGCAGGGCCGCGCGCAGGGTGTCGATGGCCCCGGGCGAGATGGAGTTGGCGCGGATGCCATCCGCCGCATGGTCGATGGCCAGCACCTTGGTGAGCTGCAGCACCGCCCCCTTGGTGGCGCAATAGGCCGGACGCTGGGGCACGCCGATATGGGCGTGGGAGGAGGCGATGTTGACGATGGCGCCCCCGCCCGCCTTGCGCATCTCGGGGATGGCGTATTTGCACATGAGGAAGGCGCCGGTGACATTCACCGCCCAGGCGCGGTTCCAGTGGTCGAGGCTGAGGGTCTCGACCGTGCCGGCGGGGGTGAGGCTGGCGGCCACGTTGGCCAGGGTCGTCACCTTGCCAAAGCGCGCCACACAGGCGGCGACGGCGCCCTGCGCCTGCTGGGGATCGGTGATGTCGGCGGAAAAAGCCATGGCCTCGCCCCCATCGGCGGCGATGGCGTCGGCGGTGACCTGCGCCTTCTCGAGGGAGATATCGAGCACGAAGACCCGCGCGCCCTCATGGGCGAAGAGGCCTGCCATGGCCCCGCCAATCTCCCCCCCGCCCCCGCTGATGATCGCGACGCGGCCTTCGAGCAGATGATGTGACGCCATGTGTTCCTCCCCCTGTGTTGAGCCAAGGGTATGGGCGGGGGGCGCCGGGCGTCAAGCGAGGGGAAGTCAGGGGTATAGGTTGTGCTGGTGATCGAGCCAGATGACGTAGAACGTGTCGTTCATGATGACGCCATGCATCCGCCTCAACTTAAACTAGACTTTGATTTCCTCTGGCGCTACATCAAAAGCTGAAAAATTCCAGCAGGTCGCTCTGCTCTCGGCATGCCCAAAAATTAAATTGATAAAGACGAGTGAACTCAAGAGCGCACGCCGAAGATGGATTAAGAAAACGGGGCTTTTAATGGACAAAGAACAAGACAGTGCTCATTTGAAAAGGGAGAAGACAGTAAATGTCATGATCGCGTTTTTTGGCTATGGACCATTTTGTTTGCTTACGATGTTTTTTCTTGGCTTTTTTTATGATGAGCGAGCGCTACTTATCACTGATGGTGTCGTTGATAGGGGAATAGTTGTGTCATATGACCCATCATCCTGCGGATCTTTGAGATCCCCACGCACTTGTCATTATCATCAGATTTCTGTTCCAAACTTGGGATCTATCTCGCTTGATTTAGGCAGTGAATTTAAATTATCGTCCCCAGTCGTCGTCACATATCAAAAGAGTGATAAATCTAATGTTCGTGCGGGAAATGTGACTTCGTTAGCGAGTTTCAATTTTTTTCAATGGTTCGGGTTCATTGTATTTATAGTATGTTTTTGGTTCTTTTTCTTGCTATCAAAAAGATTCATCAAGGCGTTAATTCATTAACGCGTTAAACGGTAAATCACCTGATTGAAAATTGCTATTGGAGAGCAATCATAATGTGTTTTCGGTTCTGGTATGTAGCCCAAATGCTAGGCTTCGACTTTCTCATCGGCGTCCAACGACTGAAAATAGGCCTTCATGGTCTGTTTGGAAATGATGGCGCTTGAGGGCGCGTCGGCGGGCAGGCCAGCCCGGGCCTCAAGCCACGGCTGCTCCCTGTGGGTCATCAACTCCAGCGCGACCGCCGTCTCCGAGCCGAAGACATCGACGACCTCCTCCAGATGGGCAAGGATGTCCGCAGAAAGACCGGTCGGACGCACAACCTCCTGCTCGATGGGCCGCCATCGCCAGTCCTTGAAACGGTGATACTGCGAGGGCAGCACCGGCCCGTTCATCCAGGCCTCGAAGTCTTCCGCGAAGAGCGGACGCCCGCTCACGACGGCGAACCAGCCATCGGCGTAATAAAGCAGCTTCTGAAGCTTCAGATTGGTCAAGACCTCGCCGCGCTCTCTGCTTTCGACCAGCAGAAAGTCGGCGGTCAGGCTGGGAGAAAGGGCGTCGGTCATGCGCAAAGGATAGGTCGCAAAAACAAAACAACAAATCACAATTTTTGTGCGGTTCAAGCCGTTGATTTTCATAAGCCACTGACGGAGCCCTTGACCCCGCCCCCCGCCACGCCAGCTAACCCTCACCGCCTCACCACGGGAGACCCCCTTGCGCATCGGCATCCCCCGGGAGATCAAGGACAATGAATATCGCGTGGGCCTGACGCCCGCCTCCGTGGCCGAGCTGGTCGCCAATGGGCATCGGGTGCTGGTGGAGCAAGGCGCGGGCGCTGGTTCCGGCCTGCCCGATGACGCCTATGCGAAGGCGGGCGCCCAGCTCTGCCATGGTCCGGCCGAGATCTTCGCCACCTGCGACCTCATCGTAAAGGTGAAGGAGCCGCAGCCCAGCGAGACAAAGCTGCTGCGGCGCGGGCAGATGCTCTTCACCTATCTGCACCTCGCGCCCGACCCGCAGCTCACCCGCGCGCTCATGGACAGCGGCGCCGCCTGCATCGCCTATGAGACCGTCACCTCCCCCACGGGCGGGCTGCCGCTGCTGACCCCCATGTCTGAAGTGGCGGGGCGGCTGGCGGCGCAGGTGGGGGCGCATTATCTGGAGCGCGAGGCGGGCGGGCGCGGCATCTTGCTGGGCGGGGTGCCCGGCGTCTCGCCCGCCGATGTGCTGGTGCTCGGCGGGGGCGTGGCGGGCGCCAACGCCGCCCATGTGGCGCTGGGCATGGGCGCCACCGTGACCGTGGTGGACCGCAACCTCGACGCCCTGCGCCGCCTCTAAGGCCTCATGCCGGGGCTGCGGACGGTCTTCTCCACCCGCGCGGCCCTGCAACATCTGGCGCCCCGCGCGGATCTGCTGATCGGCACCGTGCTTTTGCCGGGCGCGCAGACGCCCAAGCTTGTCACCCGCGAGATGGTGGCGAGCATGAAGCAGGGGGCCGTGATCGTGGACATATCCGCCGATCAGGGCGGCTGCTGCGAGACGACCCGCCCCACCAGCCATTCGGACCCTACCTATGTGGTGGAGGGCGTGACCCATTACTGCGTCACCAACATGCCCGGCGCCGTGCCGCGCACCTCCACCTTCGCCCTCAACAACGCCACCCTGCCCTTAGTGCTGGCGCTGGCGGGCAAGGGCTGGCGCAAGGCCATGCAGGATGATCCCCATCTGCGGGCGGGGCTGAATGTGCTGGAGGGCAAGATCATCTGCGAGGCGGTGGCGCAGGCGCAGGGGGTGGAGGCTGGGGTGGTGGAGGGGCTATGAAGCATGGCTTTGCCCATGCCCCGTTTTCCCCCTACTATGGCCGAAGCGCGCGGCCATACGCCGCCGCCATGGGCCGGGATACGCCACGATGACACTCACACGACGCGCCACGACCGCTGGTCTTCTTTCCTTCGCCGCCGCCGCCCCCGCGCTGGCCCAGGCCAAACGCACCGTGACCATCGTGGTCCCCTTTCCGCCCGGCGGGTCCGTGGACGCCCTGGCGCGGCTCATGCAAGAGGGTCTGCAGGAGCGCCTCAACGCCAATATCATCATCGAGAACAAGGCGGGCGCCAATGGATCGCTCGGCGCCGCCCAGGTCGCCCGCGCCGCGCCGGATGGCAATACGCTGATGGTGACCTTCGACTCCCACTCCACCATTCCCGCGCTCATCGACAAGCCGCTGCTGAATGTGGAGACCGATCTTGTGCCGGTCATGATGGTCGGCAAGGCGCCCTATATCGTGGCGACCAGCGTCAAGAAGCCCTACAAGACCTTCGCCGACGTGATCGCCGCCGCCAAGACCACCCCGGTCTCCTATGGCACCTCCGGCCCCGGCAGCAGCGGCCATCTGGCCATGGTGATGCTGGCGCGCAAGGCGGGCGTTCCCCTCGACCATGTGCCCTACAAGGGCGCAGGCCCCGCCCTCAACGACGCCATCGGCGGCCATGTGGAGCTGATCTGCGCCTCGGTGGCGGCCCTGCTGCCGCAGATCGCGGCTGGCAATCTGCGCGCGGTGATGCAGATGGGCCCCACCCGCCTCAAGGACCTGCCCGACGCGCCCACGACCGCCGAAAGCGGCTTTCCCGATTTTCTGGCGCAGGCCTGGTGGGGCTTCTTCGCCCCCAAGGGCACCCCCGCCCCCATCGTGGACGCGACCTACGCCGCCCTGCGCGATGTGATCATGCTGCCCCAAGTGACCAAGCGTCTGCAGGAGGCCCAGCAGATGACCCTGATCATGGACAAGCCCGACGCCTTCGCGACCTTCTTCGCCAGGGAAGTGGTGGATTGGGGCAAGGTGGTGCGGGACAACAACATCAAGGGCGAATGAGGCGCGCAGCCCATTGCTGAAACCCTCGCCAACCCCGCGCTGCTGCGATTGGCCGAGCGCTATGTCTGGTGGACGAAGTCAGACATTGTCGTGGCGACGGGCCTGCCCCGGCTCGTGGTCAGCGTGATGGAGCTGGGCACATGGGACGACGCCCACGAAATGCTCGACATCGTGGGCCAGCAGATGTTCCTCGACGTGCTGAAGGCCCAGCCGCCGGAGCCGCCGAAAGCGGGGCTGCGGACCTTCGGAGAAGGATAGTAACCCCTCACGACAACCCGGGCACCGCCACCCATAGGGTGAAACCGTTGATCATCAGCAAGGCGCCGACGAGCCCCAGCCCGCCGCCCAGAAAGGCCAGCCAGATGATCTCCGCCACCAGCGAGACCGAAATCAGCACGATGGCGATTTGCAAGAGAGCTTCGGCGTAATCGAAATAGGGGTCCTGCTTGATGGCGTGGTCGCGGGCCTCCTCGTGGGCGCGGGCGCGGGCCATCAGCTCTTTCTTGCCCTCGCCGGTGGAGGGTTCGGACTCGTAGCGGGCGATATTGGCCTTGTAGGTCTCCAGCTTCTTGGCCAGCGCGGCCTTCGCCTGATCGCTGAGGCCGGGGGTGGCGGCCCAGGCCAGCTCGATCTCGTCGGCGGCCAGCATGAGGCTGGTCTGGCGGATGTTCTTGGCCTGATAGAAATTGAAGGCGTTGGCGGCCTGGATGTTGTTGTTCAGGGTCTCCTTGCTGGCGTTCTGCCCGCCGAGCCCCGTGATGGCGAGCAGCATGGCGAGAAAGGAAATGAAGATCGCCGCGCGCTGCTTGAAGGTGTCCTTGGGCTTATCCACGTCCATGAATTCAGTGGCTTCGTCGGCTTTCATAGGGGCCTCCCCGGCTTTGGCGAATCTTGCGCGGCTGTGGCGCCAGCCTAGCCATATCGGGAGAATGCAAACAAGGGTTTGACAGGCATGTGACAGGCGCTCACCGGGAAGAATGCCTGCGCGGCGGGGGGAAAGTGACACAGGTCAAGGCGCGCTCCCCGCTTTCAGCTTAGCCTGAAGATCAGCACGCCCGCCTCAAAGCGTTTGCGAAGGGGATTAACGATGCCCGACAGCATCAGGGCCATCAGCGCCATCTCAGGCATGTCGCAGACGCGGGACCCGGTGACCGCCCATATGATCCGCCTGCTGAACGACGGCGGCCTGCGGCGTCAACACCAGCCCAAGCGGAAGATCACCCGGATCAAAGCCGCAGGGGAGCATCGCGAAGACTTCGATCATGCGGATGGCGAAGTGCATCATATTGATATTCTGGCGTGAGTGAGGGGTTCGGGGCGCTTGTTGCGAGGGGTGGAGCCGCTGGGCCCATGAAAGCCACTGCAAGCACTTGACCACGGCATTTGCAGGATCGACAATCGCTCGGAAACATTCAGCCCAGAATGCGGGGCAGCGATGTCCTTCGTCAGCGCGAAAGATTAAAATGAAACGAGCGTTTTGGTCCATATATTTCGGAGTTTGTTGCGCATTGACGCCAGCATCTCCTTCCTCATGTCTGGAGCTTGGGAGCCCTCGCGACCACGCAATTAATCAAAGCATTCTGGGGGAAAACATATCAGATACTGAAGCATTAGAAGCGGCTGGAAAGCAATTGAGGGAAAATATCGATCACGAATTTATAAGGCTCGAAAAATCTGGTGCTCTGAAATCTATGGGCAACGGAAGGAACGATATAACCGATATTGTCTTAGAATATATTCAAGTGGGATCTAGCATGGATCGCGCGGAGACAATTCTTAAGTATGCAGGATTTACTTTAAGGCCTAGGGGGAAACCGTCTATAATTGATGGAGATGTAAGTGTTGTTGCCGAAATTAAGATATATAAACAGCTACTTTTCGGGCGAATAAGCGTAATGATAATTCTTGATCCAATAAACAAAGACGATTACTCAACTATCACGCGTGTGCTTGGTAGCATAATTGTTCAATGGATCTGATTCAGCAAGTCAGGCGAAGCATTCGAAGTGCATCAAATTTCCAAGCGCC
>CAMDOY010000156.1 GCA_945903655.1 Rhizobium sp. Q54
GATAGTTCGCGGTGATGCAAAGGATGCCCTTGCTGGCGAAGAAGCGGCCGAGATTGCTGAAGAAGGCGCCATCCTGCCGCTTGTCGCCCCCCGAGAAGCCGCCGCCGGGGATGTAGATCACGATGGGCGCGCCCTTGAGGCCAGGCGTCGTGTAGACATCATATTGCTGGCGAGGATGCTCCCCATAGGGCTGGTCAAGATGCTCGATCACACCGCTCACCGGCTCGACCAGCGGCGCGAACATGGCCTTGCTGCGCAGGTTCATCTCCAGGGTGGCGCCCGGCCCCATCTCCTTGAGGGCGCGGCGAATCTCCTGCGGCATCGGCGACATGACGTTTCCTCATCAAGGCGCGCAGGATCAACCCGCACGCTCTCCCCTGAATTGATGTTTCGTGATAGGCTAGAGAGCATGAGGGATCGGGTCAAGACGAGCCGCCAGTCCAAAAGCCTCAAGGGAGCATGGCCATGAGCGTGACAGAAGATCGCCAACAGATTCGCGACGTCATTGAAAGCTGGGCCATCTGGCGGGATTCCGGGGATTGGGAGAATCTGCGGACCTGCTGGCACGAGGGCGCGATCATGAACGCCACCTGGTTTCAGGGCTCCTCCGACATGTTCATGGACAACGCCCGCAAGGCCTTCGAAAAGGGTGGGCCCGCCTTCAGCGTGCATTTTCTGGGCGGGACCTCCATCGAACTGCGCGGAACGCGCGCCGTGGCCCAGACCAAGATGATGATCTCGTCGCGCGACACCATGGACGGGGTCGCCTGCGACGTGGTCTGCACCGGGCGATTCTACGACCTCTTCGAGAAGCGCGAGGGGCGCTGGGCCATCGTCGAGCGCCAGCCCATCTATGAGAAGGACCGGCTGGACGCTCTCGATCCCCTGCAGTTCCCCGCCTTCGATCAGGACCTCCTGCAAAGCTTCCCCATGGGCTACCGGCACCTCGCCTATATCCAGTCCAAGCGCGGGTTGCCGGTGAAGCGCGACATGCCGGGCCTGCGCGGGCCGGAGGTGGAAGCGCTCTATGCGCGGGGCCGCGCCTGGCTGGCGTGAGCGCAGACGCGCTTCAGCACGAGCAGAATCGCGGCCTCAACCGCCCGCGAGCGCCCGGCCATGGGCCGCGATCTTGCGGGCGACGTCGGCGTGGTAGTCCTCGATGGGCTTGAAGCCGGGCGCCGCGCGGCAGAAGGCCTCCGCCTCCGCCATGACCTCGGCGGCGGGGCGCGAGAGGTCCAGCAGCTCGATGCAGGGCTGGGAGATGTACCAGGGCGTATCGCAGAAGACCTCGACCCGGTTGCCCTCGGGATCGCGGAAATAGAAGGCGAAGGCGTTGCCGTGGTTGGTGCCACGCATGTCATGCACGCCCGGCTCATCCTTTACCCGGCGCCACACCGTCTGCACATCCTCAAGGCGCGGCACGCGGAAGGAGAGCTGGTTGACGTGATTGAAGCCAGTCGCGTCCGGGCGGCCCGACACGAGGGCCACCTGATGATGGTCGCTGGGGTCCCAGGTTGTGAAGACGATGTCGAGGCCGCGCACCACGCCCCGGTCCGTCTCGGTGAAGCCGAGTACGCGGGTGTAGAAATCCACCATGCGCGGCAGATCCACGCAATGCAGCCCCACATGGCTGAAGGAGAGCTTCACGGGAGCGGGCTTCAGATCGTCCATCTTGTTCTTCCCATCAGGCCGGGGGCGGTCGAACCGGCGCCGGATCACGCCGAAGTTAACACCGGTTTGCGCTGGCGCGCCACCCATCCTATCCTGCTTCCATGACGACACCAGAGGCGAAGCCCGACCCGGCCCCAGACCTTCCACCCCCTGCAGGCCCGGCCCTGAGGCGCAGCGCCCGGCTGAACCTGGCCTTCGACGCCTGGCTCTCCCCGGCGGCGCAGGCGATTTTCTTCGTCTCCATCGGCTCCTTGATGCTGGTGGTCATGGCGGCGGCGGTGAAGTCCATGGGCGACCGGATCCCCAGCTTCGAGCTGCTGTTCTTCCGCTCCGCCATCGGGTTTTTGCTGGTCCTGCCGATTTTCATCAAGAACCCGCTGGAGCCCCTGCAGACGAAACGCCCCATGATGCATCTGGTGCGCGGCGCCCTGGGCGCAGGGGGCAACGCCTGCTTCTTCTGGACCATCACCCATATGCTGCTCGCCGATTCCATGGCGCTGCAATTCTCCCGCCCCCTCTTCATGATCCCGCTGGCGATCTTCTTTCTGGGCGAGCGCGTGCCCTTCAACCGCACGATGGTCTCCATCGTGGGTTTCGTGGGCATCCTGCTCTATGCCCGCCCCTTCACCAGCGGCTTTGACGCCAATGCGCTGGTGGGGGCGACGGGCGCCATGTTCGGCGGTCTGGTGGTGGTGAGCATCAAGAAGCTCGCCAAGACCGAACCGACCCGCGTGATCATGTTCTACTACGCCTTCTGGAATGCGCTCATTGCGCTGATTCCCACGCTCTTCATCTGGGTCCAGCCCGAAGGCTGGGAATGGGCCATGCTGACGCTCATCGGATTTCTGGGCATTTCCGGGCAGGCGCTCATCACCAAGGGGCTGACCCTGGGCGACGCCAGCGCTTTGGCGCCGCTGGATTATTCGCGCATCGTCTATGCGGCGCTCCTCGGCTTCATCCTGTTTGGAGAGATTCCGGGCGTCTGGAGTTTCGCGGGAATGGCGATTATTGTGGCCTCCTCGATTTATCTGGTGATGACCGAAAAGAAGCGCGCCGCCTGAGCGGCGCACGGGAGTGAGACATGGCGAAAATCGTTCTGGGCATGGTGAGTTCGCACGGACCTCTCCTCATTACGCCCCCTGAACTGTGGACTGGCCGCATCGAGGCGGACCGGCGCAACCCCGCCCTGTTCTACCGGGGCAAGACCTATGGCTTCGACGCCCTTGTGGAGGCCCGCGCCAGCGAGAATCTGGAGCCGGAACTGGCGCTGGAGGTGCGGCAGCATCGCTTCGACGCCTGCCAGAAGGCCATCGCCGAGATGGGCCGGGCCTATGCGGAGGTTCGCCCCGACGTCACCGTCATGATCGGCAACGACCAGATGGAGATCATGGGCGACGAGAACCAGCCCTCCTTCATGGTCTATTTCGGTGAGAGCATGGACAATGTGCCCTTCAGCGACGAGCAGAAAGAGCGCCTTGGCCCCGGCGTGGCCCTCGCCGAGCCCAACCATCACCCCGCAGTCAGGCGCACCCATCCAGGCTGCCCGGAGCTGGCGCTGCACCTGATCGACCGGCTGATGGGCCAGGGCTTTGACCTCGCGACATCGAACCGCCTGCCCGAGCGGCGCGAATCGCGGCTCACCGGCCTGCCCCACGCCTTCGGCTATTACTACCAGCGCATCATGGACAATGATCCGCCGACCGTGCCGGTCTTCGTCAACACTTTCTATCCCCCCAACCAGGCGCGCATCTTCCGCTGCCATGCGCTGGGAACGGCCATCGCGGAGGCCGTCGAGGGCTGGGACAAGGACCTGCGCGTGGCGATTCTGGGATCGGGCGGCATGACCCATTTCGTGGTGGACGAGCCCTTCGACCGGCGCTTCCTCGCGGCCTTCCATCAAGAGGATTCCACCGACCTCTTCGCCCTGCCCGAGAACCTCTTCCACTCCGGCAATTCGGAATTGAAAAACTGGGTGCCCGTGCGCGCCGCCATGCAGCACGCGGGCCTGCCCTTCACCCTGCTGGACTACCAGCCGCTCTACCGCTCCATGGCGGGCACGGGCAGCGGCATGGGCTTCGGCTACTGGATGTGAGGGGCGCGCGCGCCCCTATTTCCGCCGCATCACGAGTTCGACCTCGCCGACCTTGATGAAGCCGAAGACATAGACCGAGGCCGTGTTGCGGACGGTCTTCGCGTCGATCTTTTCGAGCCGGTCGCGGAAGGCGAGATCATAGCCGCCGATGCGCGCGGTATAGCCAAACTGCATGGAGCCATCAGCTGAGGTGGTGACCGCTGCGGGCTCCCTGACGTCTTCGCGCAGACCCGACCAGGTCCCCACTCCGGTCTTGGTGAAGACCCAGGTCTTCTGGTCCTTCTCGCCATCGGAATAGACGAAATCCTCGTGCAGACGCAGCACCTTGCCGTCGAAGGTTCCCTTCATCTTCACGGTCAGGCCGCGTTCCGAGCCGGTCCAGCTATTGCGGAACCGCCCCTCCGCCACGAGATTTCCCTTGAAGAACTGTTCCAGGCGCAGGGGCTCGGCCTGCGCCGGCGCGCTCGCCCCGAAAAGCGAGACCCCAAGGGCGGCGAGAGCGGTGACGACGGATCTGCGTGACGACATGGAAAGCCCCCGGACTTGCGGTACCCATTGGCTACGCATGAGCCACGGCGCCGGACCAATGGAAGGCCGTCCCCACGCGCTGTTGAATTGACCGCGAGGGTCCCGCCGCCTAACAAGAGCCATTCTTGACCGGAAAACCCTGATGCTGGATCGACGTCTCTTCCTGGGCGGAGCCTGCGCAAGCCTGTGTCTGCCTGAGGCGGCAAGCGCCAACCTGCGCCTGCCCACAGGTGATCGGATAGCCTTCTCCGTGCTTCGGGCGGGCAGCGACATCGGCGCCCATGTGGTGACCTTCGCCCGCAGCGGCGACGAGGTGACCGTTCAGGTGGCGATTGATCTCGTGGTCAGGCTGGGGCCGGTGCCGGTGTATCGCTATGAACATCGCGCCACCGAAATCTGGAACGGCGGCGCTTTCCGCTCCCTGGACGCCCAAACCAATGACGATGGCAAGCGCCTCACCGTGAAGGCGCAGCGCCTCGCCAACGCCGTGAGCGTGGCCTCATCGAACAAGGGAAACTACGAGGCGCCCGCCAACGCCCTGCCCTCCACCCACTGGAACCGGCGCATGCTGGATGGACCCTTCTTCAACACCCAGACGGGCGAACTTCTGAGCAACGCGGTCACCCCGCGCGGCGCCACCACCGTTGAGACCAGTTCAGGCCGCAAGATCAACGTGCGCCGTTTCGAGATCGTCGGGCCCATCACGCTGGAGAGCTGGTACGACGATCAGCAGACCTGGGCGGGCCTGCAGTTCAAGGGCAAGGACGGGTCGCAGATCCTCTACAAGCGGCAGGACTAAAGCTTCACCGCTTCGTCTTGAGATCCACCGACACGCCACGCTGCACGGCGGGACGGTCCATGAGGCCATCGTACCAGCGCTTCACATGCGGATAGGTCGCCAGATCGACCTCATGGCGCGGATGGCGCCAGGCCCAGCTCAGGATCGCGAAATCGGCGATGGAAAGGGCCTCGCCCGCAAAGAAGGGAACCTCCGCCAGCCGCTTCTCGGCGACCCCATAAAGACGATGGGTCTCCTTGGAATAGCGCTCCAGCCCGTAGCGACGATCCGCCTCGTCCTTCACATCGGCGAAGTGATGGCGCTGGCCCAGCATGGGGCCAAAGCCGCCCATCTGCCACATCAGCCATTCCCAGGCGGCGATGCGCGCGGGACCAGAGGGCGCCAGAAACTGGCCGGTCTTCTCGGCGAGGTAGAGCAGGATGGCGCCGGACTCGAAGACGCTGACCGGCTTCCCGCCGGGACCATCGGCGTCCCTGATGGCGGGGATGCGGTTGTTGGGGCTGATGGCAAGGAAGGCGGGATCGAATTGCTCGCCCTTGCTGATGTTGATGGGATGCACCGAATAGGGCAGACCCATCTCCTCCAGGGCGATGCTGATCTTGCGACCGTTGGGCGTGTCCCAGGTGTGCAGCTCTATGGTCATGGCGTTTCCCCCTCAGCCAGATGTCAAACCAGCTCGACCGTGAGCGGATTGTAGGAATAGAGCCAGGCGTTGCGATCCTCGCCCTCGTTGCGCTTGGCGAAGGCGTCGCGCATGGCCTGCACGGAGGGCAGGTGGAACAGGGCGCGGTTGGCGGTGGACTGGGTTACGATCTTCGCGGTCCGGTCGATGCGGTTGCGCTGATAGAGCTGCAGGGCCTCGGGGATGGAGTCGCGCATGGCCAGCGCCCGCGCCAGCACCGCGCCATCCTCGATGGACATGGCGGCGCCCTGGGCGAGGTAGGGCAGCGTGGGATGGGCGGAATCGCCCAAGAGGGTCACGCGCTTGGAGCTCCAGTCATGCAGGGGCTGGCGGCCATGCAGCGACCAGCGATAGCATTGGTCCTTCTCGGCGAGGTCGATGATGGTCTGGATGGCGGGATGCCAGCCTTCGAAATCCTTCTTCAGCTTGTCCCATGAGAATTTCATGGTCCAGCTCTCCTCGAAGACCTCCTCGGTCTCGATCAGGCCCACGAAATTGATGAGCTTGCCCCCACGCAGATAATAAACGACCGCATGCCCGCCCGGCCCCATGAAGACCGACATGACCTCTTCCAGGAAGGGCTTGGGCAGACGCTCGGTCGGCACGGTGATGCGCCAGGCGGCGTCGCCGGTGTAGATCGAGGTGGCGTCGCCGAACATCTGCGCGCGGATCACCGATTTCAGGCCATCGCAGGCGACGAGGATATCGCCGCGCGCCACCGCGCCATTGGTGAAATGCATCTCCACGCCATCCTCGCGCTCGACGAATTTCGCGCCGCGATGGTTGAGGTGGATGAGGTTGGGCTTCAACTCCTGCGCCTTGGCGGCCAGAATTTCATGCAGGTCCGCCCGGTGCAGCTGGGTATAGGGCGCGCCATGCTTGGCCAGATGATCTTCGGAGAGCTCGAAGCGTTGCAGAACCTCGCCGGTGTCATGCAGGCGGAACACATAGGCGCCGGGGCGCACGCCCACCGCGTCCAGCTGGTCGCCAAGACCGAAGGAGCGCAGCACATGCATGCAATTGGCGCTGAGCTGGATGCCCGCGCCCACTTCGCCGAGCTGGGAGGCCTGTTCATAGACCTCGACATCATGCCCGGCCTTCAAAAGGCTGATCGCGGCGGACAGGCCACCCAGACCCGCGCCCACGAGAATGATCTTCTGGCGTTCCATGCAAATCCCCTCGAACCCTTGCAAAACCCTGTCGGGCGCGCCGCTCTGGCGGCCTTTCCCAAAGTGAGGTCTTAGCAATGATCGCGAGGAAAGTCGCGCCCCCCGTCGCGACCGGGGCGCGGATAATTGTGGAACCGGCGCGCAATCCGTGCGGCCTAGCGCCGCTCCACCATGCGCGAGGCGACGGCCAGCGCCAGCGGCGCCCCCACGATCCACAGAAACAGAACAAGCCCGATCTTGTCGCCGAACATGGTGATCACTCCGGTTATCGCGAAGCAACCGACCACTGCAGGCTTGGTTCCCCGGGGTATGCGGCCAGACCGGAACAAGGCCGCAGCGCCCGCGTTCGCCCTTGATCAAAAGGGAGAAGACCCATGGCCATGATGGAGCTGCGCCCGGACGAGATCCGGGATGACCCCGACCTCGCCGAGCACCTGCGCACCTACGAGCATTTCAAGACGTTGTTTTTCTGGGGAGCGATCGCGCTCCCCTTCCTCTTTGCAGGCGTGCTGCTGGTCTCGCAGTAGCCTATTTGACCACGCGTACGGCGCCGGTGGCCGCGCTGGTGGTGAGGGCCGCATAGGCCTTCAGCGCCATGGTGACGTTGCGGGTGCGCTTCTCGGCGGGCTTCCAGGCCTCGGCGCCCTTGGCCTCCATGGCGGCGCGGCGCGCGGCCAGAGCTTCATCCGAGATGGCGATCTTGATGCTGCGCTGGGGAATGTCGATCTCGATGCGATCGCCCTCCTCCACCAGAGCAATGGCGCCGCCCTCGGCGGCTTCCGGCGAAGCGTGGCCGATGGACAGGCCCGAGGTGCCGCCGGAGAAGCGCCCGTCGGTGATGAGCGCGCAGACCTTGCCGAGACCCTTCGATTTCAGATAGCTCGTGGGATAGAGCATTTCCTGCATGCCCGGGCCGCCGCGCGGACCCTCATAGCGGATGACCAGCACATCGCCCGCCTTGATCTTGCCGCGCAGGATGGCGTCCACCGCCGAGTCCTGGCTCTCGAACACGCGCGCGGGACCGGCGAAGACATGGATGCTCTCATCCACGCCCGCCGTCTTCACGATGCAGCCGTCGAGGGC
>CAMDOY010000157.1 GCA_945903655.1 Rhizobium sp. Q54
CTGAGTCGAGGGTCACATCCGCCAGAAAGCGCTTGTAACGCTGGATCAGACGGCCGGAGATGAGGGCTTGGGGGAAACGCATGGCCCAGCCTGCCCGCCCGGACCTGTGTGGGTCAATGGGGCCCCGCGCCTTTTTCCTTGCGAGGCGGCGCCAGCCTGCCTAAACCTCGGGGCAGAGGGAGCCGCACATGACCCAAGAGACCATCACCGCCGCCCTGCTCGTCATCGGAGACGAGATCCTGTCGGGCCGCACCAAGGACAAGAACATCGGCTATATCGCCGAATATCTCACCAATATCGGCATCGACCTGAAAGAGGTCCGCGTGGTGCCTGACGAGATGGAGGAGATCGTCGAGGCCGTGAACCGGTTGCGCGCCCGCTACACCTATCTCTTCACCACCGGCGGCATCGGGCCGACCCATGACGACATCACCGCTGACGCGATCTCGCAGGCCCTGGGCATTCCGCTTTACGAGGACCCGCGCATCATCGCGGCCATGCTGGAGCGGCTGAAGCCCGAGGATCTCAACGAGGCGCGCCGCCGCATGGCGCGCATTCCCGTGGGCGCCGAGCATGTGGTCAATCCCATCTCGAAAGTGCCGGGCTTCAAGATCGAGAATGTCATCGTGATGGCGGGCGTGCCCTCGATCATGCAGGCCATGATGGACGATGTGGCCCCGCGCCTGACCACTGGCGCGCGCATGATGATGGAGACGGTGGAGGCCACCGGCATCCCCGAGGGAACCTACGCCACGGCGCTCTCCGAAATCGCCAAGGCGCACCCTGACACGATCATCGGCTCCTATCCGCAGTTCCACGAAGGGCGCTTCCGCAATCAGATCGTGGTGCGCTCCAAGGATGGCGCGGCCATGCAGGCGGCTTTGGAGGCGGTGGACGCCATGCTCAAGACCATGACGCCCGCCACGCGCTGATCGGGGTTCAGTTCTGGGCGATCCAGCGGCTGTCAACGAGCCAGCGCTGGAACGCCAGAACGGACGCCCGGTCCTTGCAGGTGGCGTAGAGGCCGTTGCACCGGGCCATCAGGCGCTCGCGCCTGGCGAAGACCGGATCCATGGGCAGGCCCGCCGCTGCGATGATGATGACCGGCAGATTCGAGATCTCGACGATCGGATGGTCGGCGGCGGGGAATCGCGGCGTGAAGCCCTGGGCGTCCAGACTGAAATAGGTTTCGAAGGCCTTCGATTCATGGTCGAGTTGCCATGAGCGGCCATCGTCGGCGATGGCGCGGTTGTTCGCCAGCGGCACCTTGGCGAGCGCTGGCTGATGGTCGCCATAGCTTGCATAGAGAATGCGACGATCACGCAGGGTTTTCGCGAGGCGCTCGCGGAAATCGTCGCGGTCTCGTTTGGCCAGCAGCAGGCGCCAGAGATATTCATCAAATTCGGGGTCGGCGTTCCAACGCAGGCTTTCGGTCTCGCGAATGCTGTCGGGCGAGAAGCGGAAATTCCAGGGTGAATGGGTGGACATGCTGCTGAGCACCACAAAGCGCGGTTTGCGCGGCTCCTGCGTCTGCGCCTCCAGGAATTTCGCGGCTTCCCCGAGATAGAAGGCGTCGCGCTGGCGCTGATCGACCGCCTTGTGGACGCTGGTGTCGATCACCCGGTCGAAACCGATGGCCTCATAAAAGCGCCCGACGCCCGCAAAACCTGCGGAAGCTGGATAGATGATCGCCGTCTCATAGCCGCAGGCCTTGAGATATTGCGGCAGGGAATGGCGCAGGCGGCCAGTCATGAAATTGGCGACGAAGTTCCGCAGAGTGCCGAAGGAGTGGGTGGAGAGCCCGGTCAGCGCGGAGAAGTCCGAGAGCCAGGTGCCGCCGCCGAAGGTCTCCACACGAAGGGGATGAATGCGCCCGTCGAACGAGGTGAAGAAGGGCGTCAGCTCCTCCGGATAGACCAGCCCGGGATAGACACCGGGCGGCATGGTGGATTCATTCAGCATCATCACGATGTCAGGCGCCACGCCGGTCGGCGTGCAGGTGATGGCGTCCGCCGGGACCGGGTTCCTCGAGGGTTTCGCTGAGACCTCGATGAGCCCATTGTAGGCATAGAGCTGCGGCAGATCGGCGAAGGATGTCAGAAAGGACGAAAGCGCGAAATTGCGCTCGTTGAAAAAATCCGCATTGCGACCATTCAGCGGCCAGGCGCCGATGGCGAGGAGTCCGATCGCCCAGGCCGTGAGGCCCATGCGGAGGCGTGGGGTGAGGCGAATTCTGGCGTCCGCTCGCCACAGGAAAGCGAACATGGCGACGGTGGCGAGGAGGCCAAGAGCCACCATCAGCGCTTGCTCGGGATAGGCGGAGACGAAGAACTCCAACGGCGCCCCGGCGAAGAGATAAAAAGGCAGGTCATAGACATGCAGGTTCATGGAGACGAGGGCGAATTTCGACCGCGCGCCTATGAAAACCGCCAGAAAGAAGAAGGTCGCCAGCGCCAATCCCACGCGCGGGCGCCCCAGCAGGGCGGCCAGCAGGGCCGACGCGCCAAGATGAATGGCTGCCACCGCAAACCAAAGCGCCGGTTCGGGCTCGCCATGCCAGAGAAACGCCGCCCAGCCCACAGCCGCCACCACCCCCGCGAACTGGGCGCGCGGGCGGATGAGCGGCGGAACGAGCAGCCGCATGCGGTTAAAGCCGTTGATCAGGGGCACTTGGCTTCCATTATGAAAGTTCCATGTCACGTTCGCATGAAAGCGACGCGGATTCAACGGTTCCGCATGGGGATGACGGCCGCTGCGCGCTTTCCCCTGAGGCTTCAGCTTGGTATGAGGCTTGGTCTGGAGGGCATCATGAGCGAGCAGAAGGCAAAGGCGTTTCCCGTTTCGTGGGATCAATTTCATCGGGATTCCCGCGCGCTTGCGTGGCGGCTGTCCGGTCAGGGCGCCTTTCGCGCCATTGTGTGCATCACCCGCGGCGGCCTCGTGCCCGCCGCCATCGTCGCCCGCGAACTGGGCACGCGGGTGATCGAGACCATCTCCATCGCCAGCTATAGCGGCGGCCGTCAGGGCTCCCTGAGCATCCTCAAGGGCCTGTCGCCGGAGATACAGTCCGGGGACGGCGAGGGCATTCTGGTGATCGACGATCTCGTGGACACCGGCGCCACCATGAAGGTGGTGCGGGAGATGCTGCCCAAGGCCCATGTGGCGACGGTCTACGCCAAGCCCCTGGGCCGCCCCCTGGTGGACACCTTCGTGACCGAGGTGTCGCAGGACACCTGGATCTATTTCCCCTGGGATCTCGAATTGTCCTACGCCAAGCCGATCAGCGGCAAGGACTGATCCCTCAACGGGTTCCCTCGCCCAGCCCCTTCGATGCGCCCGACGCCAGGTCCGGCCATGCCGCAGGCGCGCAGCCCGGCGCCGCCAGCGGGGCGGCGGGATCGAAGAACTGGGCGACGAAACGCTTGGCCGTCACGCCGTCGGAGGCGTTGCTGGCGAGATAGCTGATGGGCGCCACCATGGCGGAGGGCGCCACGAGCTTTGAGCGGTCCGGCATGAACTCCTGCGGGATCATGCCGGTGTCGGCGGCGCCGCCGGGAATCAGCACATTGACGGTCACGCCTGTGCCCGCCAGATCATCGGCCCAGCTCGCCGAGCCCGCCTCAAGGCCGGACTTGGTCTGGCCATAGGGCATGTTGCCGCCCCGGATCATGGTCGAATAGCTCGTGGTGATGTTGACGATGCGCCCCCATTTGCGGGCGATCATGTGGGGCGCGGCGGCGCGGGCCAGCAGGAAGGGGCCGCGCAGGTTCACCGCGACCATGTTCCACCAGCGCTCGGGATCCGCATCCCAGAAGCGCAGGGGCTCCTTGATGAAATCGCGCTTCATATAGACCGGGCCAAGCCCCGCGCAGTTCACCAGCACATCGAGATGGCCAAAGGTCGCGATGGCCCGCGCCACCGCCGCGTCGCATTGGGCCTGTTCGCGCACATCCAGGGGATGGGCGATCATGCGGCCCTTGGCCTCGCCAGCCATGGCCACAGTCTCGGCAAGTCCCGCTTCATCAATATCCGCCGCCAGCACCGCCGCGCCCGCCTCCGCAAGGCCAATGGCCATGGCGCGGGCGAGGCCCGTGCCGGCGCCCGTGATGAGGCAGGTTTTTCCCGTCAGATTGAATGAACTCATGGCTTGGCTCCGTTTGACGACAGCCTAAAGGCTTCGCCTGTCCGGGGACAAGCAGATCTGCAACACCCCAGCACTTTTTTCAAACGGCCACTATCGGTTGTAATTTTTTGCTTCTACACGTCAACGTAACATTTATCGACATAAGTGGTTCGTTAAATAACTATATTCCGCCACTTACGAGGTAATTGTTAGTAGTTACGTTACGTAAGGTCCAGTGCTCATTTACGGGAGTTGAACTCATGGCAATCTCAAATCGCGGCTTTGCTTCCATGACTGCTGAACGTCGCCGGGAAATCGCTCGCCTTGGCGGAAAGTCGGTGCCTCGCGATTCCCGCAGCTTCGCCCGCGACCCTGATCTGGCCGCCAACGCCGGCCGCAAGGGCGGCGCCAATGTGCCGAAGGCCAAGCGTTCCTTCTCCGCCGACAACCAGCTCGCCATGGAAGCTGGCCGCAAGGGCGGCCTGGTCGCCAGCGCCCGCCGCCACAAGGCGCCGGAAGCCGAATCGCTTTGAGCCCAGCCAGCCCGTCTTCGAGACGGGACGCCGCTTCTGCGCCCAACCCTCTCCGCCCGAGCGCCAGTGTCGCGCCGGGCGGGGACAGGGCGTCTCCAGCATCGCTATTTTCGGGTTTGGGTTGCGCGGACGCGGCCTCTCGGGCAAATAGGGTCCTGCTGGCGCTTCGGCGCGGCATGCGGACGTGGCGAAACTGGTAGACGCAAGAGACTTAAAATCTCTCGGGACTCCCGTGCGGGTTCGATCCCCGCCGTCCGCACCAATCAGCAGGATCTCGTGATCTCTGCCCTACGTCTGTCCCTTATAATTATACAACCAATCCAGCCGCGCCATCAGCATGTGCTGGCTGAGGCTCGTCATGGTCAGGTCGCGAGCCAGAGCCAGCAGGCCGCTCATATGGTAGATCGTCCCCTGCCTTCGGGAGGCCACCACAACGGCGCCCGCCCTTGCTGTGCGCGCGCGTTCATAGGCGCTGAGAGCGTCGGGGATATGGGGGAACTGTTTGAAGGCCCGGCCGAGCGCGCCTGCGTCTTCAATGGCCTGGGCGGCGCCCTGGGCGAAGAAGGGCAGCATGGGATGGGCCGCGTCGCCGAGCAGCACCACCCGTCCATAGGTCCAGCGGCGGATGGGCTGGCGGTCGAACAGGGGCCAGCGCTTCCAGCTGGGCGCAGCCCGCACCAGCCTGCGCGCATCCCCGTGCCAGCTGGAGAAACGGGGCGAGACATCGGCGGGCTCGCCGCTGATCTCCCAGAGATCCTTCGCCTCTTCCCCGCGCCAATCGTCTTCGGTGATCGCCACGATATTGATCAGCTCGCCTTCGCGCAGGGGATAATGCACCAGATGGGCCTTGGGGCCGAGCCAGAGGGTGGTCTCCAGCTTGCGCACCTCTGGCGGCGCCTGTTGCATGGGCACGAGGGCGCGCCATGCCGTCCGTCCCGACCAGATCGGCGCATCGGCCTTGCCTAGCCCCAGCAGACCCCGGATGGTGGAGCGCAGTCCATCGGCGCCGATGAGCAGATCGCCCTCGATCCGGCGCGTTCCATCCTCCTGCAGCACCGCGACTTCTATGCCCTCAGCATGGTCGGCGAAGCCCGTCACCGTCGCCCCGGTCGAAAGGGTGATGTTGGCGTCCTTGGCGCAGCGCTCCAGCAGCACCGCCTGCAAATCCGCCCGATGGATCACCGCATAGGGCGCCCCCCAGCGCGCCTCCGCAATGACGCCGAGGGGAAAGCGAGCCAGCTCAAGGCCATCGCTGGCGCGGCGCAGGCGCAGATTTTCCGGCGTCGTCGCCACCTCCATCACGCGGTCGAGCAGGCCCAGTTCGTTCAGCACGCCGGTGGCGTTGGGGGCGAGCTGAATGCCGGCGCCCGCCTCTTCAAGGGCGCGCGCGCGCTCCAGCAGGCTCACCCGCCAGCCCGCACGCGACAGAGCCACGGCGGCGGCGAGGCCTCCGATTCCGGCGCCTGCGATGATGGCGTGCCGTTGTTCCGCCATCAGGTCATGTCCGCAGCATGGGGATCAGGCGGCCGTCTCTGGCAGCCATTCGCATTCCGCTGGGTCCGCATGGCCGTGCAGGGCTGCGTCATGGACATAGAGCGTGGAGCAATAGGGGCAGATGGCCTCTTCCGAATCGCCCATGTCGATGAAGATATGGGGATGATCGAAGGGCGGCAGCGCCCCCACGCACATGAATTCCTTGGCGCCGACGCGCACCGAGCGGACGCCGGGCTGATTGTGGAAATGCGGTGTGGCGTGATCGGCGGCCATGCTCTGTCCCCGGGACCTGCGGAAGTTGCGGCGCACCATAATGAAGGCGCGGAGGTTTGGGTAGGGGGAGGGGCGCTCCCTTTGAACCCAGCTGATGGTTGACGCGCTTCGGGGGCGTCTAGCCCGCGCTCTTGACGCCCTCGCGCGCCTCGATCTGGGCGATGGCGTCCACCACCGCGTCGAAGGTTAGCAGGGTGGAGGAGTGGCGGGCCTTGTACTCGCGCACCGGCTCGAGCACGGCAATTTCCGCCCATTTGGCGGCCTCCGGCGGCGGGGCGTTTTCCTTCAGCATGCGGCGCACGCCATCGCGCAGGGCGCGCAGTTCTTCGGGGGTTGAACCCACGATGTTGCGCGCCATGATGGAGGAGGAGGCCTGGCCGAGGGCGCAGGCCTTCACATCATGGGCGAAATCGGCCACCTGACCATCGCGCAGCACCAGGTCCACTGTCACGGTCGAGCCGCAGAGCTTGGAATGGGCCGTGGCCGAGGCGTCGGGATGCGGCAGACGGCCCAGGCGCGGGATCTCCGCCGCCAGCTCCAGAATGCGCTTGTTGTAGACGTCGTTCAGCATGTTTGGAGGCTCTTTTCAGAGTGTTCGCTTTGGGGCGGGATCTGTGCTTAACATATAGGTGAGATTACGGCGTTCCGAAACCACCAGATCGATCATGGTCATTTTTGGGGGCGAATGGCGCCAAATCTTCGGCGCCAAATAATATTCCATCAGGCTATGGTCTGGTTCTGGTTCCGCCCCGTAACTGTTCAAGTTAGTCCACCGAGTGGGAGGCGCCGCATGGATGCAGTGGTTAAGACCTTGAATCCCGTTAAATCTGTCAGCAAGCCCGCTATAGCTGGGGTCCCAGCCCAAAGGCCGACCCGCGAGGAAGCGGAGGCTGCTGTTCGGGTCCTGCTCCGCTGGGCGGGTGATAATCCGGCCCGTGAAGGGCTGCTTGATACGCCCAAGCGCGTGGTCAAGGCCTATGAAGAACTCTTCAAGGGCTACACCCAAGACGCCGAGGCGCAACTGTCGACTGTCTTCGAAGAGGTCGAGGGTTACGACGATATGGTTCTGGTGAAGGACATTCCTTTCACCTCCCATTGCGAGCACCATATGGTGCCCTTCGTCGGCAAGGCCCATGTGGCCTATTTCCCTGCCGAGGGTGTGGTTGGCCTGTCGAAGCTCGCCCGTGTGGTCGAGGTCTTCGCGCGCCGCCTGCAGACGCAAGAGACCATGACCGCGCAGATCACCGACACCATCGACAATGCGTTGAAGCCTCGCGGCATCGCCGTGCTGATCGAGGCCGAGCATATGTGCATGTCCATGCGCGGCGTGCAAAAGCAGGGCGCCTCGACCATCACGACGCGCTTCACCGGCGCTTTCCGCGATGATCCAGCCGAGCAGGCGCGTTTCTTCAGCATGGTGCGCGGCTTCCGCTAAGGTTGTCGTTCCCGCAAAACAGATGCGCCCCGCAAGGGCGCATTTTTTTTTAGGTGGCGTCATCCCTTTGGCGACCGCCCTTCATGCGCGGGTCGTTTTGCTTTACAAGGTCGCCGAGCGCTAACCATCAGCTTGCGCAGACCCCCACCCCGTCCGCTGGCGCGGC
>CAMDOY010000158.1 GCA_945903655.1 Rhizobium sp. Q54
GGTCCCATGATCGCGATGATGCGGATGTCGCCGTTTTTCAGCCATTCAGGGCGGGTGGATTTCCAGCTCGACCAGAAATTATAGCGCGCCTGCACCTCGCCGCGCTCCATCGCCAGATTGATCTCGTTTCCGCCGGGATAGCCGGTGACGATCTTGAATCGTGTGCCAATGAATTCATTCAGCATGGCTGGCATGGAAAAAGACTCAGCGCCCCGTCCGCTGGCCCCTGTGAGGACCTCTTTGCGACGGGCGTCTTCAATAGATGCGACGCCCGATGTCCGCCAAACCGTCATTGCGCCTGTGAGTGGGGCGGGCGAACCGATCCACTGGAATTTGCCGAGATCGAACTTGATGGCTTCGCTTCCAATCGCTTGCATGGCGGGAAAATTATTGGGGATCATGCCCATGGTGGCGCCATCCTTTGGGGCGACCTCAGCGAGATAGGCGGCCATCCGCGCCCCTCCCGCTCCGGTCATGTTCTGGGGCACGAGGTTTGGCCCGCCCGGAATATGGCGCCCGATGTGCCGGGCGACGATGCGGGCATTCAGATCGTAAAAGCCGCCGACGCCAACGCCGATGAGCACATTGACTGTCTTGCCCTTGTAGAACTCCGCAGGCGTCTGGGCTTGCGCCGCCACCGTTGGAAGCAAGATTGCGGCGCTCATGGCGACCGCATGATGAAGCAAGCTCATCAACCCGGAATTCTTGAACATAGCGACGCACCAGCCAGTGGATGGGAACCAGAGGTTAGCGCAAAGCAAACATTGCCGCCAGAGCCGCCGACTTGCCAAAAGTCCCCAATCAGGGCAATTTTCCCTATCAAAAAAACAAGCCGCCTTTCGCGTCGCGGAGGACGTCGGCAAAGGCGTAGGGCGGGGATGCATCATGAATGTTAAAGCCATTATTGCAACTATCGCTTGGATTGCGCTTGGAGCAGGGGCGCAGGCGCAGTTGCAGCCGCTCACGAAAATCATCGTGCCCTATGCGCCCGGCGGCAGTACGGATCTTCTATCGCGTCTGCTTGCAGACCATATTCAACGCAACAACCCCGGCAAGCAATTCATCATCGAAAACCGACCGGGCGCGGGGGCGGTGATCGGCACGGAGGCTGTCTTTCGGGCGCCGCCGGATGGCGCGACAATCGGCATTGTCGCTAATTCTTTCCTTATCAATTCGCACATCAAGAAACTGGCTTATGATCCCCTGACGAACTTCGAACCGCTCTGTCACCTCATCGACAGTCCCCAGATCATCGTCGTCAACGCGAAGTCGCCGTATAAAACGCTGGACGATTTTCTGACCGATGCGCGCAATAACCCGGGCAAGCATTCCATCGCATCGCTTGGTCCCGCGACGACACAGCATGTCGCGGTCGCCATGTTTCTCAAAACCGCAAAGATCGAACTGAACTACGTTCCTTTTACGGGCGGGGCTCCAACGACAAACGCGCTCCTTGGTGGGCATGTCACGAGCATCATAGGCAATTATTCGGAAATTGAACCGCAGATCACCGCCGGGGCTTTGCGTGTGCTCGCGACGACCAACGCGACTAGGATCGCCCCTTTGCCGGATGTGCCGACTGTGCGCGAGCTTGGGCTTGATTTTGAGGTGACTGCATGGTTCGCCCTGGTGGCGACGGGCAAGACGCCACCGCCAGTGGTGGCCTCTCTTATCGACGCCTTTTCCAGCGCTATGAGAAATCCTGAGATTCTCGCCAGGCTCGATAAATTGCAGCTCTACCCCGCCAATCGGTGCGGCGAGGACTTCGCGGCGTTTTTGAAGCAGCAGGCTGCAATCACGGGGAATGTTGTGAAAGAAGCTGGGATCAAGGGGGAGTGATGGAGTGCGTTTCCCGGGTCAGATTGGCCCTCCCTGAATCCCCATGAAGTGGGGTCAACAGATCGTGAAATGACGCCTGCTTTTTAATCGCAAGACTCGGGTCAAGACTATTGAGATCATTCGCCTTCCCGTTCCGCTTGTTGGCTATCGAATGTGCTTGGCAAGGAGACGAAAATCAGCTTTGTTGAGGTCTCGCACATTTTTAGATGGAACCTTGGAGGACGCAGTCCATGACCCTGGTCGCTCCCTCACAGTCTAAGCCTTGGCTCGCCGGATTTTTCATTGGCTTAGGGGCGCTTCTTTGGCCGCTTTTGACCTTCGGGGCTGAACCTGAGGCCTGTCCGCGGCTCGTGGCGGATCGGAGCGCGCAGGTGTGGCGCGCTGCGGCGGGGCAGGACCGCGCTACGGTCACCTTCAATGGTCACGCAACCTTTCTGATTGAGACCGTGAAAGGCGTTCGGGCGGCCACTGACTTCAATGATCATGTGCATGTGCCGCGGCCTCTGGACGCGGTGACCATGAACAAGGCTCATTCGACCCATTTCACCAATCGTCCTGATCCGCGCATCCCCCATGTGTTGCGGGGGTGGAACCCATTGGGAGGGGCGGTGGAGCATGATGTGCGGATCAGTGATCTGCGTATCCGTAATGTCCAGACCAATCTGCGCGGGTGGGGTGTGAACGAAACGGAATATTTGGGCAACTCCATCTTCGTTTTCGAAACAGGCATGCTATGCATCGCGCATCTTGGCCATCTGCATCATGAGTTGACACCTGAGCATCTGCGCCAACTGGGTCAAATTGACGTGTTGATGGTCCCCGTTGATGGCGGCTACACGCTGGATATGGAGGGCATGATGGGGGTGGTCGAGGTCATAAGTCCCCGCATCGTTCTTCCCATGCATTTTTTTGGCTCCTATTCGCTTGATCGTTTTTTAAGTCTCGCCGCCCGCCGGTTCGATGTGGAGCGGCGGACGTCGCCAACCCTTGTCATCGACAAGCAAGACTTGCCCATCAAGACCCGCGTCGTCGTTTTGCCGGGGCGACATTAATTAACCTGAGCCATCAGGGCGACCGGTCTGCGGGGGCCTCCCGGACTTCTCCATCAATCGCTCAGAAGGCGCCTTCAACCCCAGCTTTTTTCACGACGTCGGTCCAGCGCGCGATTTCGCTAACGACGAATTTTTGCAGATCAGGAAGCGATTTGTTCTGAAGGGGCTGGAACCCCGAGCGAACAATCTCGTCCGATGTGGAGGCGTCGTTCAAGAATTTGTCGAGCTCGGCATGCAGTTTCGTGGCGATTGACGGTGGCAGTCCTGTAGGGGCGGCGACCATGAACCAGCCGGCGGCGTCAAAGCCCGCCACGGTTTCCCCGATGGGCGGAACCTCCGAGATCGTCGGGAAACGCTGCGAGGTTGATACGCCCAACGCGCGCACGCTACCCCCTTGTATGGCGCCCAGCGCCGGTCCGATATCAACCATCATAAGGGGCACATGACCAGCCGCGACGTCATTCAATGCCGGGAGGCTGCCCTTGTAGGGCACCATCGTCATCTTCAGATCCGTCATTGAACTCAGGAGTTCAACGAAGAGATGATGAGGTACGCCAGGTCCGGAGGTCGCATAGCTCAATTGTCCTGGTCGGGCTTTGGCGTAGTCGATGAATTCGCGTACGCTCTTCACGGGAACCGATGGGTTCACAACAAGCACAAAGGGCGTGCCCGCCACGAGAGCCAGGGGCTGAAAATCCTTCACCGGATCATAGGCAAGTTTTTTGTACAGTGAAACATTCACCGCAAGATTGGTCCCCGATCCAAGAAAGAGCGTGTATCCGTCCGCAGGAGCGCGTGTGACCGCCATAGCGCCGACGATCCCGCCTGAACCGGGTTTGTTTTCAATGACCACAGATTTGTTCCAGACGCTTTCCAGCCTTCTGGCGATCATTCTGGCCAGCATATCCGTGCCCCCACCGGGCGCGAAGGGCACTACCATGGTGATTGGCCTCGACGGATAAGCGCTGGCGTTTTCCTGCGCATGAGCGGCGCTGAGTTGCTGCGCCGAGGAAAGCAGAAATGCCGCAAGGGCTACATAAATCAGGGATTTCGATTTCATGTTTCCTCCCGCCCCGTTTTAGCGCCGTTGACGCCCGGGGTCGTCTTGTGGGTTAGCAGAGAATTGTGGAGGGGGAAGATCGTTTCGTCAAATCGGCAGGAGTCCCGGACTCCGCCGACGCCATTCAATGCCGCCATGGCCGCGTTAAATACGCCTGAGTACAGTTTAAGTTGAAAGAGTGGTAAAAATCTATTCGGGAGGTTCGTCTGGCGATCTGGATCAGTGGCTGGATCAGTTCTTGATTTTCCTGTGCGCACTCAAGAACCAGCTCGAAGCCCTTTTCCTTCGACGGGCTCTGTTCATCCAAGCAGGATCCTATCGATGTTCGAGCTTAGGGCGTGGCGACGGGAGAACGAAGCGTGCTTTCAGGAGCCTGGGACAGATATCGGCTCCACCTTTCGCGGCAAATGTTTCCTATGGATGTTCATCTGGGTTAAAATCATAGGCAGGCCGCAAATCAGGGCGTCGATCATGGCGGGTTGCTGGAAATGCCCATTGATGGGTACGCGCGGGAGGTTTGTCAGGCCATTTCCGTCAGTTGGATTGAGAAGGTTTTTGCGTGTGGTGACGGCGGTTGCGAAGCCCTCCGCTCTGGTCATGGCGAATTCTCGTTCATCGCAGGTCCCGGCGCCGCCATAGGGGTATGAGAAGTGCTCAATTTTGAGGCCCAGGCGATCACGAAGGATGTCGCGTCCTTCGCTGATCTCGCGCCTGGCGGCGGCTTCGTCCAGATGCGCCAGTTTGGGGTGGCTTCTCGTATGCGCGCCAATGGTGCAGCCCGGGAGCCCTGCAATCTCGCGCAGTTCGGTCCAGTCCATGCATAGTTCATGGGTCAGGGCGCGCAGGTCGAGCCCAGCCTGCCTTGCAAGGGCGATGGTTTTTTGCTCTCGGCTTTCTTCCGATGAATGCCACAGAATATGACGCAATGTTTCGGCAGATTGTCCTTTCTTCCGCTTATTCGATGTGTCTAAGATCCATGTTCCTGCATCGGTTTCAATCGAGAGGGAGGTCGCCGCCAGGGTCGCTCTCTCGATAACATGCCACCAGGGCGTCACCAGGCCTGAGGTGAAGCCCGTGGTGACATAGATGGTGAAGGGGGCGCCGTGCCGCACAAGCACCGGGGCTGCGTGCAAGAGGTTGTCGCGACCGCCATCGTCAAAGGTGAGCGCGGCGAAGCGTTTTTTCCCCGGGGTCCCGTGCGCGAGGCGCTCCGCCACTTCGTCCATCGGCACAATGTCATAATCCTGTGCTTTCAAGCTGCAAAGAACCCGGTCCAGGGTCTCTGGCGTGACCTCCAGCCCTTGATTGACAGGCAGGCGATCAGGTCGCGGCGGACCGACATGATGGAACATCAGGATCATGCCGCAATGGTCGAGGCTTTCGAGTGCGCGGCGCCGAACGGCGGGCAAACCAAGGATTCGCAGTCCGAGGCCAATTGCAGCCATTCTGGCGTTATCGGCGGAGCGGCGTAGGACATAGCTCATGGGCGCTCCGCATCGACCAGGTTATGCCGCGCGTCGAGGGCGACTAACAGGAATGTGGCTATCGTCAGCATCACGGGATGTGCGGCGATCTCCACTTCCGTCAGGCCGAGGATGAGCAGGTAGCTTGAGAGGAAGCGCGTCATCGAGGGGCGTTTCGCACGCAAGCGAAGCAGCAATTCCACATGGAACCAGATGAACGGGATCGTACCGATGACGCCGACGATTAGAAGCGATTGAAGCCAGGTGTTGTGAGCGCCGACGCCGGCGTCAGGGGCTCCCCACCATTGCAAACTCAAAACTGCTTCGGCGGCGCCGAATCCATGACCCAACAAAGGGGCTTCCACGATCTTGTCCCAGACAAATCCCCATAATTCCGTCCGTCCGGTGAGCGTGAGAATTTCACTGGCGTCGCTGGTGCGGCTGGCGCCGTCGAGGATGGATCTGAGATCAGGGACAAACCCTATGGCGATGGCGACCATAGCCATGCCGGTGGCGATCATGGCAAGCCCGGTCAGTGGCTTCGCCACCTCAGGACGAAGCAGGAAGGGCAGCAAGAGGCAAAGCAGGGTGGCGCCCATCGAAGTGCGGCTTTGGGTCGCGACGATGATGAGAAAAGCCAGCGACGTCAAAACGAATGCAGCACGTCTCTGGTTGCGGACCAGAGCCAAGGGCAGGCAAAGGCAAATGAAGGTGGCCATTTCCTTGCCCAGAATATTCGGGGGGCTCGATACGCCCTGGAGCCTGAAGGAGCCACTGTCACCATAATTCGCCAGCCAGGCGATATCGGGGAGGGCTATGGCGGCGACTATGTTCAAGCCCACATAAATGACAAAGGATCCGACGACAGTTTGGTAGAGCCTTTCTGGGGGAAGCTCTGCAGCCGCAGCGCAGGCGAACAGCAGCGCGGCGAGGAATCCGATGGATCCGGCGGCTGAATAGACCGGCGTCGGGGACCAAAGCGTTGAAGTAATCGCAAAAAGCGCAAACACGCCGATCGACAGGAGCGCCCGATCTTTCATGAGGGGCCGTAGTTGCGGCAATCTGGCCAGCCCAACAAGCCCCATGGCGGCCCAAAGCGCCAATTTCAGGCCGGTTTGTGCGTTGAGGCTGGGCGCCTCATGAAGGCCTTGCGGCATGAAGTCTATGTTGGGAACCACCAGAGAGAAACCCAGCAGGCCCGCCAGCGCCCAGCACCGCCCCCGCATGGCGCTGAAGACGACCCAGGCGCCGCCGGCCACCAGCAAGAGCCCCACGGGCGCCCAATAACCAACCGGGCCGATCATTCCCAGCGTCGCCAACCAGACAAGCGTGATCAGGGCCGATCCCACAATGGGCGCCGTAAGGTCCTCCCGGGTCAAACAGGCGTTGCGTCCAATGGGTTCGGCGGGCGTCATGCCTATGGCTTTCTTTGATCTATCAGCGAGATTGATAAAGGCTAGCGATGGGCTGTCGCCGCTATGGGATCGATCATGATGTCGATGAGATCGCCCGGAAGGATTTGTGTGTCGGCGTCGGCTGCAAAGGATGATTTTGTCCCATCGACAATCCGGTGGATCATGATGTCCGGGGTGGTGGCCCGTCCCATCTGCGCCTTGAGCGCTCCGGCAGAGAGCAGTTTCTCTGCGAGGGCGCGGATATCGAGCATGATCTTCTCCCGTTCGACTGAGGCGGCCTCGAAGGCCTTTTGCAGGTTGGTCGCCCGATCATTGGCCATGCGGTCGAGTTCGCGCACGGAGGCGGCGAGGTCCGTGTTCGAGCTTGCGAGCCTTGAGCGCGTGTCCGTTTCTGTCGCTTTCATCTGCGCCAGGCTGCGGCGTTCCTCGTCGCCACGATTGATCGCCGCCACCCCCTTGGCGACATTCGCCGCCGTGCGCTCCATGGCGATTTTCTGGAATTTCGCGGCTTCGCTCTGCTGCTCCAGGCTGCCGGTCAGCGCGGAGACCTGTTCGCGCGCTTGCTCCACTTTCAGACGGTGGAATTCATGCTGTTTTTTCCACTCCTTCAGGCGCGCCGCCAGGGCGTGGCGCTCGGCCAGGATGATGTCCTCCAGCACCTTGGTCGAGGCCTCCTGCGGGAGGGCGGAGGGGGAGATCTTGAAGTCCGCCTGATTGGCGATCTCCGCCTGCACGCTCGCCAACCGGGCTTCCGCCCGGGCGAGGTCCAGATGCAGCGCCTGTCGCCTGCTGCGCAGTTCGGGCGCGATCATCAGGGGATTTTCGGAGCGAAAGCGCAGCGCGTCAAACCCCCCGGAAAGGGCGATGGCGTGCCGGACGGTCAGGCCCTTGCGATAGGCGATGGCGCCGGGGCGCGACACGTCTCCACTGATGTAGAAGGGGCGATGCTCAGCCATCTCCACAGTCACTTGCGGGTTTTGCATGGCGCCCAAGCGGGTTTTGATCCTGAGGCCTGTCGCCTGTGATGCCGCCTTCATATCGATCTTGAAGG
>CAMDOY010000159.1 GCA_945903655.1 Rhizobium sp. Q54
CAGCGACGACCAGATCCTCGACGCTCTCGGCGCCCATCCCATCCTCATGCAACGGCCCATCGTGGCCTCCGACAAGGGCGTGCGCCTCTGCCGCCCGCTCGAGCGGGTGCATGAAATCGTGGAGCTGTGAGCGGGGGCTAAGCCTCAAAAACAAAAGGCCCGGAGCGATCCGGGCCTTTCGCGTATTTGTCCGCCAAACCTCAGGCCAGCGGCTGGGGCTCCAGCCCGCCCGGCGTATCGGGGCCGGGCTTGCGGTTCTTGCCTGCGGAGGGAACCATGGTCGAGGAGCGCGGGGTGCTCGGGGGCTCCGAGGAATCGCGCTGGGGCTGGCGGCCCGCCAGAAGGCCGATGATCTCGTCGCCGGTCAGCGTCTCATATTCGAGCAGCGCCTTGGCGACGGTTTCCAGACCGTCCCGCTTCTCCGTGAGGATGCGGCGCGCATCTTCCTGACCATTGTTGACGAGGCGGCGAACCTCCGCGTCGATGGTCTGGGCGGTGGCTTCCGAGACCGCGCGCTGGCGGCCCATGGACATGCCTAGGAAGACTTCGTCGTTGTTGTCCCCATAGGCGACGGTGCCCAGCTCGTCCGAATAGCCCAGGCGCGTGACCATGGCGCGGGCCATGCGGGTGGCCTGTTCGATGTCGCTGGAGGCGCCGGAGGTGATGTTCTCCTTGCCGAAGATCAGCTCCTCCGCCACGCGCCCGCCCATAGCGACCGCAAGATCCGAGGTGAACTCGATGTAACGCTTGGAGAGGCGATCCCCTTCGGGAAGGCGCATCACCAGACCCAGCGCCCGACCGCGCGGAATGATCGTCGCCTTGTGGACGGGATCGCTGGCGGGGACGGAGAGGGCGACCACCGCATGGCCGGCCTCGTGATAGGCGGTGAGGCGCTTCTCATCCTCGGACATGACCATGGACCGGCGTTCCGCGCCCATCATCACCTTGTCCTTGGCGTCCTCGAACTCGACCATGGTGACGATGCGCTTGCCACGCCGCGCCGCCATGAGGGCCGCCTCGTTGACGAGGTTCATCAGGTCGGCGCCCGAGAAACCCGGGGTGCCGCGCGCCACGGTGCGCAGCTCCACATCGGGAGAGAGCGGCACCTTGCGCACATGGACCTTCAGGATCTTCTCGCGACCGTTCACATCCGGCAGCGGGACCACGATCTGACGGTCGAAACGGCCCGGACGCAGCAGGGCGGGGTCCAGCACGTCCGGACGGTTGGTCGCGGCGATGATGATGATGCCTTCATTGGCCTCAAAGCCGTCCATCTCCACCAGCAGCTGGTTGAGGGTCTGCTCGCGCTCGTCATTGCCGCCGCCAAGACCGGCGCCGCGATGGCGACCGACCGCGTCGATTTCGTCAATGAAGATGATGCAGGGCGCGTTCTTCTTGGCCTGTTCGAACATGTCGCGCACGCGGCTCGCGCCCACGCCCACGAACATTTCCACGAAGTCCGAGCCCGAGATGGTGAAGAAGGGCACGTTGGCTTCGCCAGCGACCGCCCGGGCGGTCAGGGTCTTGCCGGTGCCCGGAGGGCCAACGAGCAGCACGCCGCGCGGAATGCGCCCGCCAAGCCGCTGGAATTTCTGGGGATCGCGCAGGAATTCGACAATCTCCTGCAAATCCTCCTTGGCCTCGTCCACGCCCGCCACCTCCTCGAAGGTGATGCGCCCGTGGGCCTCCGTCAGAAGTTTCGCCTTGGATTTGCCAAAGCCCATGGCTTTCCCGCCGGCCCCCTGCATCTGCCGGGACAGGAAGATCCAGACTCCCAGGAAGGCGATCAAGGGCAGGCCATTGACCAGCAGGGTCACCAGCCACGAATTGCCATCGGAGGGCGGGCGCGCGGTGATCGCGACGTTCTTCTTGTAGAGCGTCTGCACCAGCGTGGGATCGTTGGGCGCATAGGTCGCGAAGGCGCTGTTGTCGATGTAGCGGCCTGTCACCTCATGCCCGGCGATCGTGACTTCGCGGACGCGGCCCTGATCGACCTCGGTGAGCAATTGACTGAAGCTGATCTCCGTCGCCTGGGACCTTTGTCCCGGATTCTGGAACAGCATGACGAGGGCCACCACCAGCAGAAAGATGATGACCCAGAGGGCGAAATTCCGGAAGTTCGGATTCATCTGTGATCCTTGTGCGATCCCCGCGTGGATTCGAACGAAACCATGCTGGCCGCTAACTGCAATTTAGGCGTCCGAAGTGGGATTGCCAAGGGAAGGCCCCCAGCTTTCCTGTCTCAGGGGTGACGAAGTCACGGTATTGTTAAGAAATCAAGCCTCCGACGAGCGCTCGGCGGGCTTCTGGCGTCGTGGCGGCGCCTTGACCACAAGCAACCGCCCTGAAGGGGTCACGCTGACAAGGGTTCCGGCAAGGCTCGCGCGAAAAGGCTCCCCCTTCGCCATGGCGGCCTCCACCTTCGCCGCGAGACTTTCCAGCCGGTCGAGGCGCGGCGCGGCGTCGCCGATTCGGGCTACTTCCGCCTCCAGAATCCGCAGCAGCGCCTCCATGGGGACGGACCGTAGGGGTTCTGCGTCGCATTCGAAGCTGTCGTCCCCCACCAGCGGGGCGAGGCTGGCGCGCAGGCCCTCCACATAGGCCCGCAGGGCTTCATCCGCCCGGGCGGCCCGGCGTCCGAGGCGCAATAATTCCTCCCGGCCCAGCCCCTGCCCCGCCAGATCGATCAGCACTTTCTTGAGGGTGGTGCGGGCGTAGCGCGGATCGCGGTTCGAGGGATCCTGAAAGAAGCCCTGCCCCAGGGCCTCGCAATGGGCGACGAGGTCGGCCTTGGAGAGAGCAAGCAGGGGCCGCACGAGCGCAAGGGCGCCCCGCCGGGAGACCGGCGCCATGGCCGCCAGCCCCGCCACGCCGCTGCCGCGCAAAAGGCGAAAAAGAATGGTTTCGGCCTGATCGTCCGCATGATGGCCGGTCAGCAGAACCTCCGCGCCGATCTCCCCGGCCAGATCCGCCAGAAGCCGATAGCGGGCGGCGCGGGCCAGTTCCTGCACCCGGGCCCTGGGCCGGTCGCCGGTCCAGGTGAGGATGGAATGGGGGATCTGGAGCGCAGCGGCCCATTGAGCCACCGCCTCCGCCTCGGCTCGGGAGCCCGGGCGCAGATCGTGATCGACCGTCGCCGCATGGATCTGAGGCCCGCCGCTGTCGCGCCAGCGGGCGGCCAGATGCAGCAGGGCCATGGAATCGGGTCCGCCCGAGATCGCCACAAGGGCGATGCGCGGCGCCCCGGCGCAGGCGAAGAGGGCGCGGGGATCGAGCCCCGCCAGGGGCGATCCCTGGCTCATGCCCCTGGCCTCAGCACTGAACGCGCTTGCTCTCGCGCTCCGCGCTCACGCGAATGGCGGAGGGGGCGGCGGGATATTTGCGCCCGACTTCGCCGAAAGCCGCGCAGGCCTGCTCCTTCGCCCCGAGCTTTTCGAGGGAAAGCCCAAGCTTCACCAGGGCCTCGGGCGCCCGTGTGGCGCGGGGGAAGTCCACGGTCACCTTCAGATATTGTTCCGCAGCCTCCCGGGCCCGGGCGCGGCGGAAATAGCTTTCGCCGAGAGAGAAGAGCGCCTCAGGCGTCAGCTTATCCCTGGGGTTTTTCTCCAGATAGCTGCGGAAGCGCTGCTCGGCGACGTCATATTGCCCATCCCGCAGGGCGGCGGCGGCGAGGTCATAGTCATTGGCGGGGGCTGGCGGCAGCGCAGCCATTTGCTGGGCGCCGGCCTGCGCCGAGGGCGACCCGGGCGCGCCTTCCGGCGCGAGGATGACGCGCGGCGCAGCGCCTTGCTGGGCCTGCCCCTGCAGGGTGGCGGTCGTGGTGGGGTCCGTGCCCGGGCTGCGGGGTTGGGCTGCGGCGAGGGGGCGGGGGTTGAGATCGACTGGCGCCTCGCCATCGTCCTCATCGCCCGCGTCCAGCGGGCCGGAGGGCAGGGCGGGTTTGCGCTGGGCCGTGGCTGCGACCGGCGGCGGGGCTGCGTTGGCGCCCGGCGCCATGGTGGTGAGATCGCGCGGGGCGCCCGGCGCAGTCGGGTCCTGGGCGGGATCGAAGGCGTCGCCCCGGCGGCGGGCAGGGCCATTGGTCTGCGCCAGCGGCGCGGCGGCGGGGGCGCTCTGGCCGATCACGGGATAGCCGTTCTCATTGAGGTCGGTGCGCTTGGGCTGGGCCGGGGGCGCCGCCGGGGCCTTGGGCGCGGGCTTTGTCGGCTTCATCTCATCAAAACGAAAATCGACGTCCTGCTGGAACTTGCGCAGCTGCTCCTCCAGCCGCTTCATCTGGAATTGCGTCTGCTCGAGCTGGCCGGTGAGGCTGCGGACCTGATTTTCCAGACGATCAATGCGCAGCTGGGCCGCGCCCGCATCCATCCCCTGCGCCTGTTCAAAGGCGGGGCCGGGCACATCGGCGGGGGGCCGCAACAGTTGCGCGGACTGGCGGTCCTGCCCATGGGCGGCGCCCACAAGGGCGAAAAGTGCGAGGCTGCAGGCGGCCAGGACCTTCGAGGGTTTCATCAGGGTCATTCCCGGGTGTTCACAAATCGATCATTTACCATAGCGGCGCGAGTTCGGCCAAAGTTTGGTCAAGATAGGAAAAAGCCAAGATCAAGGCATGAAAAAGGTCAAGGCCGTGAAAAGGCCAAACTGATGAAGAGCACAGGCCCGCCCAAACGCAAACGGCGCCCCCGAGGGAGCGCCGTCGCAGGCAAGGCCTTTGATGGGGATCAGGAATTGCCGCCGCTGAGCACCGTCACCGCGCGGCGGTTCTGGGACCAGCAGGAGATGTCGTCGCAGACCGCGACGGGGCGTTCCTTGCCATAGCTGATCGTGCGCATGCGCGAGGCGGTGACGCCCTTGGCGATCAGATAATTCTTGGCGGTTTCGGCGCGGCGTGCGCCGAGCGCGAAGTTATATTCGCGGGTGCCGCGCTCATCCGCATGGCCTTCCATGGCGAAGGTGTAGCGGGGATATTGCTGCAGCCAGCGCGCCTGCTTGTCGAGGGTGGCCTGACCCAGGGAGGTCAGCTCCGTCGAGTCCGTCTCGAACAGCACGCGGTCGCCCACATTGCTGATGAAATCCTGCGGGCTGCCAGGGGTGGCCATGCCCGCGCCCTGACGACCGGCCAGGCCGCCGCCGAGCCCGTTGGCGTCCTCCGGGTTCTTGGAGCAAGCGGCCATCGAAAGGGCGGCCGTCAAGGCGAAAACAAGCTTCAGGCCGCGGCCGCTTGAAAGAAACATCATCCCGGTACTCCTTCTCGATCCGGATACAGGCCCACCACCTAGCCCGGCGATGGTTAATTCAAGGTTTCATCAACCTTGTTCGTGAGTTGTGCGATGCGATCAAACGCCGTTCATCGATTCTTATGGTTAAGCCGGGGTTAACGGCGCCATTGTGACGGGAAAGGGGCGCGGCTTCGATTGCGGCGCCCCGTTGCATGAAAAGCGCAGCTCCCGCCGCCCGAGGTCAGACCTTCTCAGACATGGTTAACCCGAAGTTAACGTTCTTTCTTCATCTTTCCTTTCAGCAACGTGGCGCGTGGCGTCCGTGACCGGAAGGACAATTCGTGTCGAGAGCCATGCTTTTGGGGGGTCTGCTCGCCCTCTTGACCGGCGCCGCCAGCGCTGCGGACATTCTGCCTCCCGCGCCATCTCTGGATTCGGCCCATTTGCGGGGCAGGTTCGAGCTTGAAGCGGGCGCCTATGTGCGGGCCGACGCGAGCTTTGGCTGGCTGGCGGGGCGCAACGCAGTCTCCACCTTCACCTCCGATGTGGCTTCCTTTCGCTTTGATGCGACAAGGTTCGAGCGCGCCCCCATCACGGGCCTTGGTGTGGGGTATCAACTCAATGGATTTCTGCGCACCGATCTGACGGTCGAGCAGCGGGGATCTGCCCGCTATCAGGGTTCGGCGTCTTATGTGGATGGCGCTGTTTGCGGGGCCGCGCGCTGTGCTGACGCCTATGCGGGCGCCATCCGCAGCACGCTTGTCATGGCCAACGCCTATGGGGAAATCGGCTCCTGGTTCGATGTCACGCCCTTCGTGGGGCTGGGCTTGGGGCTGGCGCGCCACACTTTTGAACCGGTGAGCCTGCCTGCGGGCAATGGCCATGGCGCGGGTCAATCCGCAGGCGCCATGCAGACACGTTTCGCTTTCGCGCTGATGACGGGCCTCGCCTATGATCTGACGCCGCAGATCAAGGTGGAGACGAGTTACCGTTATGTGAACATGGGCGCGGCGCGCAGCGGCGTCATCACCTGCGCAATCCCCGCTGGCGCCTGCGTGGGGCAGACCCAGCGGATCGGGCTCGCCGCCCATGATTTGCGGATCGGATTGCGCTATGCGCTGTCGGACGGGTCATCGCAGGACTGAAACCCCATCCTCCGAAGGAATTGCAGACGACGTAAAGGCCATGATCAAGTTTTTTCGATTTCCCGATTTATGGTTACCAGTTGTTAAATAGCTTAATGCCAAGGTCTAGCTCAAGTGGTTGATTTGCGCTTGATGAAGGATTTTGGCGATGGCTTATTCAGGGTTTCAGCTTCGGGCCGTCGCGCTCGCAGGATGGGTCGCGCTGGGGGCCACTCACGCCCCGGCGGCGGACTATCTGAAATTTCCTGTCGAGAGCGCGCCGGAGTTTGCGCTCAGGCCCGTCGAGCTTGGCTCTGGCTGGTATCTGCGCGGCGCCCTGGGCGCCAGCAACAACAAGGGGCCGCTTCTGGTCCCGGAGGCCCCTGGCGGACGCAAGCTCGACTGGGCCTTGGATGTGGGCGCGGGATATAAGCTGAGTAACTGGTTGCGGACGGATGCGACGCTGACGTTCAACAAGCCGAGGGATTTGAGCAGGACGGGATTCACCGTGACCTGCCCTTATACCCTGCAGCGACTTAGAAATGCCGCGGAAGAGGGAATAGGTTGGCTCTGGGACACCAATGAAAGCTGCTCGCCACAAACCAAAAGCGAGCTTAAAAAGGTCGATCTTATGCTGAACGCGTATTTCGACCTTGGGTACTGGGGTGGGTTCACGCCCTTTGTTGGTGCGGGCGTCGGCGTCTCGATGCTGAAATCCCAGACTTCATTGAATTACTACAAGACTACCGACGGTGCTCTTTATGCAGCCGACCTGACGGATACATTTGGTTTATACACCCCCCCTTATTGGGTGGATAAGACTGGCGCCAGGATTAATTCTTGGGTTGATGGCGCTGGCGTCACACAAACGGGTCAGCCGCCTGTCGTTCGCGAAAAACAGGTCTGGAACCGCACCAACAGCAAAACCTCCTACAACCTCGCCTGGTCGCTCATGGGCGGCGTCGCTTATGACATCACGCCGCAACTGAAGACCGAGTTCAGTTATCGCTATCTCAATTCTGGTTCCTTCACGAGCCTTTCGAGCCCCCTCGTGGGCGCTGTGAAGAGCAAGATCGACTCCCATCAGATGCAGATCGGTTTTCGCTACATGATGGATTGAGGGGCGCAGCGACCGCGCCTTCAAATCCCCAACTAAAAGGCGGGCCTGGCCCGCTTTTTTCGTGTGCGCCGCACACTTGACGGGTCCGGGCGGGAGGGCGTATCGCGAGTGTGGGACACCGCCCCCCAACGGACGGCGCCCATCTGAAAGGGTGGTTTGTAATGACAATAACGCATCCGTCGGTTCGCCCGGCCAATCCCAATTTCTCTTCCGGTCCCTGCGCCAAGCGCCCGGGCTACAGCCTCCAGAACCTCGCGGATGCGCCGCTGGGCCGCTCCCACCGCGCCAAGGTCGGCAAGGTGAAGCTGAAGCTCGCCATCGACCTCACCCGTGAAATCCTTCAGGTCCCCGCCGACTATCTCATCGGCATCGTGCCGGCGTCCGACACCGGCGCGGTCGAAATGGCCATGTGGTCGCT